>DAOWOO010000336.1 GCA_030642025.1 Candidatus Zixiibacteriota bacterium
ATTGTATGGTATTCCCGATCATCGAATGGGCCAGAAATGCCAGTCCCCCGGCGGTATGTATCAACTCGACCGCTTCCTTCGGAGTGAGGTTCCCCTTCGGCACATAGGCGGGGCCGTTATATCCAATATACTTCCTGAAGGCCTGCTCGTAACTCTGAATTGCTCCCACGCGGACCATAGCTTCGGCCACATGCGGACGAGATATGGCGGCGTTACCGGCGATTTCCCGAACCAGTTCGGGCGGAATATCAATACCCATAGGTTTTAATTTATTTAACATCTCAATACCGCGCCGGTTCCGTATTTTACGAAGCCGGGCCAGGGTTTCATTAAGAGAATCAGATTCATGGTCAATATAGTATCCCAGTATATGAATATCCTCGCCGCTTCGACCGGCCGAGAGTTCCACCCCCGGCACCAGTTCGGGATCTCCATCTGTTAGCAATTCCTTCGCCTCCTGATATGCTCCGATATTATCATGATCGCTAATTGAGAAAGCCGCCAGCTTAAGCTTACGGGCCATTTCCAGAATTTCCGATGGTCTATCGAGTCCATCCGAGTATGTGGAATGCAGATGCAGGTCGATAAATCCCGACATTAAAGTTTGCTTTCGACAATCTGTCTTACTTCGGCGGCTAAGATGTCGCTTTTCTCCTGTAGAGCCTTGACCTTTGCCTGCATGTCGTCAACAAAGGTCTGATCTTCAAAGCCGCTGATATTTATTTTCACATTATAAAGCGCGCCTTCAATCGCCGCCTTGGCCATCAATGCCGCCACTCCGGCATCGGAAACCGAGTTGGCGTTACCTTTTTCCGCAATTGTTTTTGAAAATTCCATCGTTTTCATGGACAGCTCGGCCGTTTCCAGTGGTACCAAGGCCGCTTTTTTTGTTGATTCAAAGATGGCCTCATTGCGTTTCTGAATTTCATTCTCAAAATCTTTGGGCATCCGTCTCGCCGTCATTAAACCGTCAAAGGCCTCGCTGTCGCACTGGATCATCTCCTGAAGCTTGAGCCGGAGGGCTTCGGAATTGTCACGGAGTGTTGACATCTCTTCTTTGACATTCTTGTACTTCTTTTTCATCACGGTCAACCGGCAAACCATGGAATTAAGTGCCGCTCCAAGGGCGCCGGCCGCCGCGGCCACCGAGCCGCCACCCGGTGTCGGCGTCTTGGCGGCCACTTCCTCGTAGAAATCGGCCGTTGCCGAGCCGCCGCCGGAACCTTTACGGCGCATTCTCTCCTCGAGTACCTGCTCCGGTGAAAAATTCTCAAGCTGCAGATAATACTCGGCGACATCAAAGAGAGCTTCCTGCGGAAGCAGGCCGACAATCTCCGATGAAATCACATTGATGCCATAACGCTCGGCTTCGCGTTTAATCGTTTCAAAGACTCTGAACACCGGCGACTGGGTATAATTGACCAGGTTCATTGATACCTGGGTGCAGTTTCTTTCTTTTATCGAGAATCCCATCGCCTTGACAAACCTGTAACCGCCTTTCTGAAAGCGAACGGCGTCGGCAATCTTGCGCGCAATCGAGACCCGGTTGGTATCCAGATAAATATTATAAGCCACCAGCGGGAAACGAACTCCTACCGCCGTGGCGCCGGCCTGAGGGTGCATTTTGGCCGGGCCGTAATCCGGCTTGCGATCCGGGTCTTTTTCAATAGCCTCTATCATTCCTTCATATTCACCTCGCCGAATCACAGCCAAGTTTTCCCGATCGGGACGGGTGGCGGCGGCTTCCTAAAGGAAAACAGGGATATTCAACTCCTCACCGACTCTTTTGCCCAGCTTGTTGGCCAGCTCTATCGCCTCGGACTCTTTCACGCCGGAGATCGGTACGAACGGACAAACGTCGGTGGCACCCATTCTCGGGTGCTCGCCCTTATGGGTCCGCAGATCGATAAGTTCCGAGGCTTTCTTTATTCCGCGGAAACAGGCCTCAACGGCATCTTCCGGGGGACAGACAAAGGTTACAACCGCGCGGTTATGATCGGGATCCATTTCGTAATCGAGCATGGTGACCGCCGGCACGGATGTGATTTCCGCGAGTATCTGATCGAGAACTTCCTTGCGTCGGCCTTCAGAGAAATTGGGAACGCATTCAACCAGTCGTATCATAGTAAAAACTCCATAAGCTGTTTTATTTCTTTTTAATATATGCCTTAAGCCCCCATGCCAGGAGGGGGATCATGATTTCATGATGCCCGACAAAATTGTAACCCTTGCCGCCCCTGGAGGTCGGGCGTTTGACAACATTCATAGTCGGGCGATAGTGGGTTATCATGTCAAAATTGGCCGTGATTATCCGCCGAGCCTGCTTTTTGATATTCCGGGCAACCGTCAGGGCTTTCAAAAACACTTCCGGCAGTAAAACCGCCGAGCCGATATTGGCCACAACTCCACCGCGATCGGCGTCGGTTAATATTTGCGATAGAATCTTGAAATCACGATACGATGCTTCAGCGGTGGGACCCGGATTAAACGTCGGCATTTGTGCCACAATGTCGGTACCTATCCCGATATGGATTGTGGCCGGGATGCCGTGACGGTAAGCCGCGGCAAAAATGGAATACTTCATATACGGGGCCTTGTTGTCACTGGTGTACTTACCGGCCGCTTCACCCAGGCCGATATTGTGTTCTTCGGCCAGCGCGGCCACGTCGGCGAACATCTGTCCGGTGACCCGGGACATGCCGAAAGTGCCATCATGCAGTCCGGCCTCGACGTCCTCGGAAGTCTTGCCGGCAAATGCCAATTCCAGGTCATGAATCAGACCGGCACTGTTGAAAGAGACCCCGGAAACAATATCTCTTTTTATCAGGTCTATGATAATCGGCGACAGCCCGACCTTGATGACATGGGCTCCCATCATGAGATGAAAGGGCAG
>DAOWOO010000098.1 GCA_030642025.1 Candidatus Zixiibacteriota bacterium
AGAGTTGACGCCGCCTTCAGATCGGCACAGGTAATAGTCAATCTTCTCTTTCTTCAGCAGGGCGAGACGCTCGGCCGGTATATCAATCAATTCTGCGACCGATTTCACGAAACTATCAAGTGCCCGGGCGGCAATACTGTTGTATTTATCGGCCGCATCGGGGCTAATATGAAAGCGGAAGTATTCCGACTCACTCATTTCCCAGTCACCGGTATAGTAGCTATATGGATAAACCAGCCAGAAATAATCACCGTTTTTATGAAGGAAATAATAATGCGAATACCTGGAACCGTGATGCTCGATATCAAACTTGAACCGCCGGTAATCATCGTCAAGCTTGCTCTCGGAATGTATTCCGACATGAATGACATTCTTGAGATTTTCCAGATTATTTACGACCGGTGAGTTGATATCAGCTTTGACGGCAATCCCGTCATATACAATTCCAAGTCTTTCCGCTGATTTTATTGCCGACGGCTCCCACAGATCGGCGGCTGTCTCATAATTGCCGGAAATAAGCAGGTCAAAATAATCCTGAAACAGGGTACGCGCAATCCGGCTGTCGTTGAGATTGTCGTCCGAGATTGCAGTTGTTGCGGTAAAGCAGGTGATTATCAGAATAAGGACAATGTGAATTGAATACTTTCTGAACATAATTATCTCCCTGGATTGTCAAAATTTTCTTAAATATACGGATTATACAAAAAAAAGCCACATCAGATATAAAAAAAGGCCCACCTGAGGGTGAGCCTTTTGATTTCAAAATATGCTATGATCAGAAAGAAACACTGGCCGAGAACCGATGCACCGACTCAAAGCGTCCGTAGTCAACCCAGGCATAGTCAAGACTGAGTTCGGTTTCCTCGCCCAGCGGGGTTTTAAGACCGCCACCGAAACTTAACCCTTGTTCGACATAGTTGAACTTATAACCGCCCCGGAGGAAAAACTTCTTCTGCCAGTCATACTCGGCGCCGATGGCACCCTGCTGCTCGTTGTCATTGGGGTGTTTGGCCTCGACGGACATCATCAGATTCGATTCCGGGCCAAAGGCGATATCATACGCCATCCCGATTCGGAAAGTCATCGGCAGATCGTAGGCTTCCACTTTTAGGCGGCTGTTGAATTCATCCTGGTTTTCGTTGCCGCCATCGCTGGGATCATAGGCGACATCGAGATCAGGACCATCGAATTTCATCTCGGGGCCCATATTGGAAATACTCATACCGATTCTAAGCGACCTGAATCCGGTATAGAGCAGGGTCCCAAAATCAAAGGCAAACCCGCTGGCCTTTTCCCTGTAAATTTCCTCGCCGACAAATTTGAAACTGCCGCCGAAGGAAAACTGAGTCGTCAGATAACGGGCGTATGTCAGTTGAAAAGCGTATGACGAAGCCGAATACATTTCTCCGGTGCCGTTCTGGTCTTCCATCGCGGTGCGCGTAATCTCCTGATCGCCCATAGACAGGACTGTCGCCGAGGCACCGAAAACGCCGATATCCTCGAAGGTTCGAGCATAGGCGATATAATTCAGGCTGATATCGGTCACATAGCTGACATGACTGAAAGCCAGCTCGTTGTCGCCGATCTGCACCAGCCCGGCCGGATTCCAGTACATCGAATAGATGTCACCGGAGCTGGCCACACTGGCTTCGCCCATAGCGGTGTAACGGGAACCGACCCCGATTTTAAGAAACTGTGCACCGGCGGTTCCGACTTTAGAGAATTCGCCGGCTGAAACCGTCCCGCACAGAAGCAGCACAGTCGCAATAATTACGATTTTTCTACTCATGGCGTTTTCTCCTACTTAATCACAGCGAACCGGCCGATGCGATTTCCGTATCGGGATTCTACGTGATAAAGGTATACGCCGGAGACAATTCCCAGCCCGGCTTCGGTCAGCATGTTCCAGTCAGCCGTTCCCGAACCGTTATGGGAGATCGTTTTTACCTGGTCACCGCTCAGGGTATAAATCCTGATAGTGCACTGATCCGGCAGGTTTATAAATTGCAGTTTACGTTCGTATCTATCCAGTTCCAGAGGCGAGTGAGCTACATAAGGATCGGGAACCACCCGTATTTTCTCAAGCTCTGAACCGGCGACAGAAGCGCTTATTCCGTCAGCCCTGAATACGAATATGTCATCGGCGCCGTTAACCGGGGCGCCTTCTATCGTATAGACATCACCGGTATTGAACGTCACATGATCCGGGTCGATGGCAAAGAACCAGGCATGGCTAAACGGAAAGGCCTCAGGATGAGCGCTACCGTCATACTCAGTATTGACAATCGACAGATAATCGCCCACTTCCGGATTCCACGTATTATCCATGTCCCAGTCATAGACCTCGGCATGAACCTGATAGTCCAGGGTCGTATTCCAGACCTCAAACGGCAGAGGAATCGGCGTGCTGTGGTCAAATATCTGGTAGCCCTGAGATCCGCCAGCCATGAAACGCAGTTCATAGGTTGACCGGAAATGCTTATCGCTTCCCAGCGGTATGCCGAAGACGTCGCCAAGGGGGCCGAGGAATTCATACATGAATATGGTGGTATCATCCGCGACGCCGAAAGCGGTCTGTTCCATTGAACGAACCGTGCGGTCGCCGTTGCGGACGACAATCCTGATCCCGTCGCCAATCGGATATTCGCCCGGATCGGCTGATGGTGATTGCAGCGTCTGATCAGCAAGGACGGTATCGCCGTTGGTTACGTCAACAAGATGCCAGTATGTCTGGGTATCGGTTTCGGTAAAAACAACCTTGTACTCCGGACCCTCGATATCGCTTTCGTTAAACTGTATCGGGTAGACCGTTCCTTCCGATGGCTCCCCGTTGCCGTTGAACGTATGCTGCAACGATTCAAAGGCACTGTAAAATCCGGCCGGATCACTGCGGGGAATCGCCCTGATGGTATTGACGTCAACATCGGGCGTGCCAAACCCATTCTGTAACGGACCGATTGGCACCGCGGTATCGCCGCCGTCATAGGCTACCAGGCAATACCAGTATTCGACACCGTTGGACAGGTTACTGTCTATATATGAATGCGCTATCGGATCACCGGCGTCAAGCACCTGGAAGGCGGCGACCGGGAAATAATCCTCCTGCAGACAGGCGTCATCGGTATCCATTTCAAACCCCCAGGTATAACCCTGGTTGTTGGATCGGTACAGCTTATATCCCTTGAAGTCGGCAACGCCGGACAGCGGATCGGTGTCGACTTCCGACGTATCTGTCCAGGAGATGTACGTTCTGCCATCGCCTTCTTTCACTGTCAGGACCGGTATGGCCGGCGGCTGGGGACCGATAAAATGATTGTCGTACAGGGTCTGCGCCGCTTCGGCATTGTTATAAAAATCCTCTTCGTCCTCACCGGCAATTATTGCGAAAACAACTCTTACTGTCTTACCGGCCGTCAGATCAATACCGCGGGTGCACTGCAGATAGTACTGATCGGTCGGCGGCAGCGAGGAATCATACTGCTCGGAATCGATCAGCAGGAACTTGGCTTCGTCGGGAGCCTGGTAAACCTGTTCCCACTGCCCGGTTCTGAAGGCCGTCATGCCGATGCCGTCAGGTGTTTCGAGGTACTTGGTACCCATTATTCCGGTGCGGACCAGCGGTCCCCAACCGGGATCATAGCTATCCTCGTCATATGTCCAGGCCAGGTTTTCCGCCTGATCGAAGGCGACCAGGTCGCCGAGCCGTCCGTTTTCACCGGTGCCGTCAGGCCCGCCGACGTCTATGTCGCAGTATATGGCAAAGGCAAACTCGTTATAATCAACGACGGAGGAGTTAGTGATCTCCATGACGACAAAAATGATGTCATCATTATAGCAGTAATTCCACTGATACATGGTCTGGGATACTTCCAGTCCCAGCGGGCTGGGATTGAGATCGTCACTGAAACGATAGAATGACTGCTGCATTGATGTCGGACCGCCCTGGACAAAATCACCAGTATCACCAGCATTCGGGTCCCAGACCAGGTTGTAGGTCCAGGCGCTACTGTCAATATTCCACACTTCCCAGCCGAGAGCCGGATTGGCCAAATCCTGGCCAATCAGGTCGGTCGGATCATACTCATAGGACAGGGAATCCGTGGATAGCCTGATTCCGTATGTTTCGTCTCCTGAGATGAGTGAGGCTATCGGCGTGAAATCATCATCGGTATCGGCGACAATCGTATCGCCAGCGGGCGTCACGGCACCCATCCAGAATTTGATTTCACCGATATAATCATGTCCGGAGTTCCGGGGCCATTCGCCGGACGGATACCCGGCATAACCCCAGTAGCCGCCAATCAGGCCGTAGTTATCGACGGTGGTGGCGATATTCCCTTTATTGTGAATGACCTGGTCCCACACCTCAATCGGTGGTATAGCGGCCTGCATCGATTTGGCATATATATTTCCCGATGCGAGGAGCAGGACAAGCAGTACCAGCAGCCATCCACTATGTACATTTCGTGTTTTCATCATCGTCTACCTCGCTTAGAAGTTGTATTCAAGACCAAGGCGCAGTGTCCGGGGCGCCGAGTAATTGGTCGGGTCTTTGGCCAGCAGTTGATAGTACCGATTGGCATCGGCGGCCGTAAGCGGGCCATCACCGTCCGGATCGGCGGTCATGCTGTACTCGCGTCCGTCGTCGTCGGGACGACCGGTATTGCTGTAAACATTTATGACATTGCGGCGGTCGAAGATATTTTCCACCTCGAAAAAGAGGGAGAAATAATTTGCGCTGCGCGAAATAAATATATCCTTGAAGAAACGCATATCGACCGAGTAGTTGGCCGGAAGACGTCCCTCGTTGACACCGCCCATACGCTTGCCGAATTGGTCGGTAACCGTGTACGGCATCCCGGAACCATAACGGCCAAGAGCATTTATACCCCAGGCGCCGGGGATATTCATCCCGAAGAATTTCCCTTTCCAGTCGCGCGGCACCCTGTAAGAAACATTCATGGTCGCAGTATGACGCTGGTCGTATGAAAGCGGATATTCGCTGACCGGTTTCTCC
This sequence comes from Candidatus Zixiibacteriota bacterium, assembly GCA_030642025.1. Taxonomy (GTDB): domain Bacteria; phylum Zixibacteria; class MSB-5A5; order GN15; family PGXB01; genus DAOWOO01. The sequence continues at coordinate 5,018 of DAOWOO010000098.1, forward strand.
TGATCCGGATCGGTAACATAGTCGTAATACCCTTCATAGGCGGACGAGGAATTTCCCCTGGCAATCATATAACTGTAAACCAGCGTCCCCGAAAAACCGCCGCGGTTGAGCCTCTCCAGAGTGACGTCGAAGCCCTTGGCCGAACCGTAGTCCTCATTGGTGAATTCCGTCACGGGGTTGCCGCCCGGAGCCCGGCGAAGCCGGCCATTGTCGTCATACGAAACAACCTCGCTGGTGGCGATCAGATTCTCGATATCCTTGTAGTATGCGGTAATATCAAGCCTGACATCATCGCTTAACATATGGTTAAGACCGAGTTCATACGCAATTGTCTTCTCGGCCTTCAGGTCGGGATTGCCGACCAGCGGATAACCGGAACTGATGTCCCCGTTCAGGTTGGTATATAAAAACGTGTAATTGGGAACCTGAAAATAGTATCCGTAGTTGAACCGGATGATGGAATTCTCCGCGATCGGGTGTGAAATGCCCAATCGGGGCGATAACTGAGATTTGGCGTTGGAAGTGACCTTTTTATCTTTCTCGAAAACATCCTCCCAGTATTCAACCTCGGAGTTGAGATAATCCCAGCGCAAACCGGCGTTTACGACAAAATCCCGTAACTCCAGTTTATCCTGCATATACAGCAGACCGTAAACCGGTGAATGAGCGTATTTTTCGCCGTAGGGACGCTGATTGAAAAACTGCTTGAAATCCCAGAAAACATCATAAGTTCGGTATTCGGCGCCGAAACGTACCTCATTGGTCTTATTGACCTGGCTGGTCAGGGTGGCCGAAAAACCGTCATATTTCGTATAGCGCCTTCCGTAGGTCGGATTGAAGTCATCGCCGGTGGTAAATCCGGTAAAGAAGTATTCCTGCGAGGCGAGATAATTGTCCTCGTGAATCGTACCGTTATAGACACCATCTTCATCCTCAGAGTATCCCGGCCATTCGGTCCAGTAGGTATCAAACAGGTTTTCAGGAGCCTTTTTACGTTCGGTATAA
>DAOWOO010000099.1 GCA_030642025.1 Candidatus Zixiibacteriota bacterium
AATGATACATGGAATCGTGGAGGTTTTAAATTGACCACAGTAAAAAAATGGCTGACCGCTATCCGGGCGCCTTTCTTTACCGGGACTGCCGTGCCGGTAATATTTGGCGCCACCCTGGCTTTTTATCAGACTGACAATTTCAACTGGCTGACATTTTTTATTACCCTTTTCGGGGCAATATTCGCTCATGCCGGGGCCAATCTGGCCAATGACTATTACGATCATAAAACATCGACTGACGACATAAATGAGAATATCACGCCGTTTTCCGGCGGAAGCCGGATGATTCAGAGTAAGGCTCTTTCAGCCGGAGCGATGCTTACCGGCGCCTTTGTTTGTTGGGCATTGGCGCTGGCGGCGGGACTTTACCTGACCTATATAACTCCCGGATACTGGATTCTTGTTCTGGCGGTGGCTGGCTTTATTGGCGGTTTCTTCTATACCGCGACCCGCTTTGCTTTTTCATATAATCGAGTCGGCGAACTGGTGATACTGGCTAATTTCGGTATCCTCCCGGTGCTGGGTTCTTACTATGTCCAGACCGGGTATTTCAGCTGGTCGGCGTTCTGGACATCATTTCCGATTGGCTTTCTGATAACGGCCATACTTTATATTAACCAGTATCCCGATTATGACGCCGATAAAGCGGTCAAAAAGAATCATCTTGTGGTCAGTCTCGGAAAGAGAAACGCGGCTATTGGATATTATTTCCTGATATTTGGAAGTTATGCCGGGCTGGCCCTGGCGGTAATTTTCGGACAGCTTACTCCCTGGTCGCTGGCGGCATTTTTGTCACTGCCCCTGGCGTTGAAGACGGTCAAGATATTCGCGCGACAATATGAAAAGATTCAGGAATTGATTCCTGCGCAGGCCGGGACTATTCAGGTCCATTTATTAACCGGACTATTGATGTCGGCCGGCTGTATTGTCGGGGCATATCTGTAAGAGCTTGCCGACATTCGGCTTGACTTGAGATAGCCGGACATGTACATTCGTAATCGGCAAATTTATTAAGCGGGCGTAATTCAGCGGTAGAATGCAAGCTTCCCAAGCTTGACGTCGTGGGTTCGATACCCATCGCCCGCTTTTATTATTGGATGAAAATGGATTGAAAAATGAAAATCATATCGGTTAACCCCGAATCCCCGCTTTTCGGAAAAGTCCGCAATGGTTACCGGCTGATTGCCATAAACGGCGAAACGGTGAAGGATAATTTGGATTACATGTTCAAGAGCGCCGAAGACTCGCTGGCACTGGATTTCCTCGATACAAAAGGCAACCGCTGTCGTTACCGGATTGATTTCGACGGGCCGTGTGATCCGGGGTTGGTATTCGAAAACGATAAAATCATCCGCTGTAAAAACAACTGTATTTTCTGTTTTATTCACCAGCAGCCGAAAGGGATGCGTCGGTCACTGTATGTCAAGGATGACGATTACCGGCTATCGTTTATACATGGCAATTTTATTTCGCTTTCGAATATATCCGGGGAGGATTTGGAGCGGATTGTCGAGCAAAGACTGTCACCATTGTATATATCGGTTCATGCCACCGATGACAAATTGCGCCGATCTGTTTTCAAGAACAAAAAACTCCCCTCGATTATGCCGCTGTTGAAAAGACTTGTCGATGCCAGAATCTCTCTTCATACGCAGGTGGTGGTATGCCCCGGCATAAACGACGGTGAAAATCTTGACCGGACAATTGATGACCTGTTCGGTTTGCATCCCGGTGTTATGACAGTCGGGATAGTCCCGGTAGGGCTGACACGCTACCGACAGAAACTTCCCGAATTGAAGCTGTTTGACAGCGGCGGCGCGGGGAGGATGATTGATTATATCCATACCCGCCAAAAGCGGTTTCTAAAGTCAGTACATACAAGGTTTATATTTGCGGCTGATGAGTATTATGTAATGGCCGGACGAGATATCCCGAAATTACACGAGTATGAAGAAATGGCGCAGTTTGAGAACGGAATCGGAATGCTGAGACAGTTTATCACCGATTTCAACCGTCGCAAGAGGTCAATAAAACCGATGGGCAAGTCATGCCGTATCGCCGTGCTTACCGGTGAATCGGCCTACCGGTCAATAAAGGAGAATATCACCGATTGGCTGAAAACGCGGGGAATCAAGGTTGACCTTGTTCCCGTAAAAAACCGCTTCTGGGGAGACTCGGTTACTGTCAGCGGGCTATTAACAGGCCGGGATCTTTCCGATGAACTGTCAAAATCGAAAAGAAAGTATGATACGGTCATACTTCCGCCGAACTGTCTGAACAATGATGATCTGTTTCTTGATGATATAACCCTTACGGAATTCAAAAAGACGGTGCCGATGAAGGTTGTGGTCGGCAGTTACAACCTGGCCGGTACACTTCGGGAGGTACTTCAATGAGTCTGCCGCTGGTGGCCGTGATCGGCCGTCCCAATGTCGGCAAATCGTCGCTGTTCAACCGCTTTTTAAAAAGGCGGATTGCCATAGTCGATGAAACCCCCGGCGTCACCCGTGACCGGAATTTCGCCATATGCGAGTGGGCGGGACGCCGTTTTTACCTGATTGATACCGGTGGAATGATACCTGATTCCAAGCTGTCAATTGAAAAAATGGTGCTGGAGCAATCGGATGAGGCGATAAGCCAGGCCGACTTGACCGTTCTGGTGGTGGACTCACAAACCGGCGTGGATATTATCGATCAGCTTATTGCCGAACGGCTATTAAAGGCAGGGAGAAATGTTGTACTTCTGGCCAACAAGGCCGACAACGAAGCTCTGGAACAGGAACGTTTCCAGTTTTTACGTCTGGGACTTGGCGAACCTCTACCGGTTTCGGCGCTGGGCGGCCGCGGTATCGGCGAGGCGCTGGACCATATTGTTGAACACCTGCCGGAGTCAAGGGACGAGGAGCCGGAGTCCGATGCCATTCGGATAGCCGTGATTGGTCGTCCCAATGTCGGGAAATCATCGTTTATTAACCGTCTGATTGGCGAGGAGCGGGTCATTGTCTCTCCGGTTCCGGGGACGACCCGTGACGCTGTTGATACACCGTTTGAGTATAACGGAAATAAATACGTGCTGATTGACACCGCCGGCTTGCGGAGAAAGTCAAAAGTAAAGGAAAATATCGAATTCTATACCACCCTTAGAACCCTGAAGGCGATTGAGAACTGCCATGTGGTGCTGGTTTTGGTCGATGCCTCACAGGGACTGATGGTGCAGGACTTAAAGGTCATTGAGGATGCCGCGACCGCCAGGAGGGCAATTGTCATGGCGGTCAACAAGTGGGACCTGGTTGAAAAAGATGATAAGACGGCCGATATTTTTACCTCGCAGATTCATGAGTACGCCAAAACCCTGTCATATATTCCGATAATCTACATTTCCTGCCTGACCGGAAAGAGAGTCACGAAAACACTTAAGGATATTGACCGGGTTTATGAAAACTGGAACCGAAGGATCAGCACTTCGGAAATAAACAAATTTCTCGAGGAAATTGTCAGCAAACAGCCCCCGGCCGCCGCGCGCGGCAAATGGATTAAATTGCTATACGTTACTCAGGCGGATATCAGGCCGCCGACTTTTACGTTTTTCTGCAATTACCCCAAATCACTTCAAAAAAGTTATCTGCGATATATTGAAAACCGCCTTCGGGAACGATACGATTTCGATGGAATTCCCATTCGGATTAAAGTAAGAGAAAAGTAATATGGTGATGGCATAAAAAATAGCCGGCAATAAGGCCGGCTATTTTAGCCAATATAGGAGGGAGTTATGAAAGATATTCTGAGTCTTACTTGCGCAATTTCCTGTAAACGCCCATTCCCAGACTACCCAGGCCGAGAAGAATAATAGTGGTCGGCTCCGGAATCACGTTATCATTCGGCATCGATCCATCATCATTGCTCCAATTCGGTGTGTCTGTCAGACCGTTGGAAATACCCGGGCACTTGCCGGTTGAAAACGAGTTATCATAACCCGAAAAAGCATCATTATCATTAGTTATGAAATCATTGCCGGGAATGGTTTCATTCTCCGTACCGATAACACCGTCAACCGTGTGATTGTTCACAGCATCATGGAAATCTCTCTCCGACCAGTTGATTGTCAGGCTGCTGGGCAGCGCAAAGGCCGAAGTGCATACAAAAAGAACCAAAGCTGTTATTAGAACGGTTTTCATTTGAGAAGACTCCTTATTTTATATTTTCCTGTCCAGTTATGTATTGAGCAGATATTATGCCGAATATTGTGCCTTATTGGGGGCAACATTTGATTCCTGCTCAGTTGCCCAAAAGGATAGTCATTATGCTTCGGATACCGGGGCAGCTACGGTGGCTGTGTTGGTAACGGGCTACAGGTCAATCAGTTATGCTGGGTTATATCTAATGGCAGGGAGGCTGACTCAATTGTTGATGTTCTAAGTTCCCAGAACCACCGATTGTTTGAATAGCGGCGGGAGAATCGTTTGAGAAACTGGTGAATAGCGGCAGGTAATGTGCATGCCGTTGCATATGAGTAGTTTGAAATTGCTTTTGTATTGCCGGCCATGAGATTGGCATATGTCCGGTCTGTCTCAGATGATTGCGGAAGAATGTCAGGCGTCAATAATCAAGTCATCTTAGAATATGCCGACCATTCTATTGTGATGGGGGATTATACGATGAACGAGATTCTTGATCTTGAACGACGCCTGAAGAATACAAACACCAGACTTCATGATTTAACCACTATGGGTACTTTGATAGCCTCGATTCTTGATATTGAGTCGGTGCTTTCGGTTATGATGGAGATGGCCATACGGATGGTGGAGGGTGAAGTCGGGCTAATCCTGTTGAAGGAAGAGGATGAGTTAGTCTCTAAAATCACGTGGGGAGTCGATGATTCCCTGGTGCGAAACATAATTTACAAAGATGGCGAAGACGTGGCATCCCACGTCTTTAAGCATCAAATTCCGATTGTGATGGACAGCTTTGACAGAGTAATTGATGGCGGCCCGATAGTTAACAGCTTAATGGCTATACCGATAACCTCCCGTGCCAGAAGTCACGGCGTTATTGTAATTATTAACAAAACCACCGGGGGGCAATTTAGCGATGAGGACAGGGAGACACTCCAGGTTTTACTGAACTTTGCGGCTGTGGCTATCGATAATTCAATCCTTCTTAAGGAATCACTGGAGAAGCAGAAAATTGAGCAGGAACTCTCGATTGCCAGACAGGTGCAGGAAGCGATTTTACCTGACGGTGATAGCAAAATCAATGGGGTCGAAATCGGAACGCTGTATATTCCGGCCCGCCAGGTAAGCGGTGATTTTTATGACGTTATTAAGCTGAATGATGATGAGTTCTTGGTGGTGATCGGCGATGTCACCGATAAGGGAGTCCCTGCGGCCATGGTGATGTCGGCCTCGACGGCCATAATTCAATCGCTGGTCAGCGAATCGCCTGACGTCAATCCGGCTGACCTGATGAACCGTCTGAATAATTTGCTTTGTGATGGCATCATAAAAAATCAGTCAATGTTTGTTACGCTTTTTATTGCCCACTACAATCTGGCTACCAGAAAAATGACTTACTGCAATGCCGGGCATTTGCCGCCGCTGTTCTGGCAGGCATCCCGAGGTAAGGTTATGGAGCTTAAATCGGGCGGCACCTTTGTCGGACAGTTCAAGGATACCCCATTTCATCAGGGTGAAATTGATATCGGTTATTCCGACCGCCTGTTTGCGTTTACCGACGGCTTATCGGAAGCGGTTGATATACATGGCAATATGCTTGGCCTGGACAGGGTGTCGCAGGTATTTTTAACCATTAAGGAACTTCCGGGGGACGAATTCTGCGCACGCGTGAAGGGATGGGTCGATCGTTTTCGAGAGGGCGCCAGTGAAGATGAGATGGATGATCTGACGATAGTACAGATCAGGCTATTGCCGGAGAAAT
>DAOWOO010000391.1 GCA_030642025.1 Candidatus Zixiibacteriota bacterium
CAATTACCGGTGTTCCCAACTCCTCGTTCAGGTTGAACATCGGAAATATTTTTATTACGCCATAAGCCGCCAGAAAACCAAGAATTCCCCCAACAAGCGTCAGGAAAAATGTCTCAAGCATAAACTGCAGCAGGATGTTGCGTTTCTTGGCTCCGAGCGCCATCTTGATGCCTATCTCCTTGGTGCGTTCTTCCAGAACAACATTCATAATATTGGTTACGCCGATTCCACCGGTAGTGAGGGTCAGGCAACCCACCCCGATCAGAAAGATTTTGAAGGCCAAAAACAGGGTATGCCAGAACCGCATCCCCTCGGTGGTGTCCCATATCGACATCGCCTCGGTATCCTCGGGATCGAAATTTTGCCGTCGCGCCATAAATCTGAGAATCTCGTCTTTGACTCTCGGCATTTCGGTTACTTCGACAGCCTGGACAATTAGGTTTTCCGGATAGCGGTGATTGTACATTCCCTGAAAAGTGGTTGCCGGAATAAAACACATGCGACTGTCACGGCCGCCGTACGAGGAGTTCTGTGTTTTGGGCCTGAGAACTCCGACCACGGTGAAGGGAACGCTATTAACCAGCATTTGTTGGCCGATTGGGTCGAGCGGCCCGAACATGTTCTCGGCGACCCTGTCGCCGATAAAGATTACCCGCCGTTTATCGGCCAGATCATAAGCGTTGAGAAAGCGGCCGCCCATATCCGGTATCAGATTGCGCATCTCCCCAAACTCGGGCCAGACACCGTTCATTCGGGTGAGCATTGTTTTCCTGCCGATTCTTAGCTGAACATTGCTTCTCCTGAACTCCGGTGAAATACTGCCGATTTCAGGTATTGTCGCTTTCATCGCGGCGATATCGTTTTCGTTGAATGGAACCCACCGACCGCGCGGAAGGCCGTTCCAGGGAAGCGATGTACGTCCCGGCCATATAATGGTAATATTATCGCCGAGTCCCTTGGCGCGGCTTATCTGATGTTTCTGAATGCCGGTGCCGAAGGAAATTAAAAGCACTATTGCCGTACTGCCCCAGAGAATTCCGAACATGGTCATAAATGTCCGAAGCTTCTGGGAGCGCATGTCTCGAAAGAACTGTTTCAGCGACAACAGCGGAATCATTTACTGAATCTCCCTCGGCGGCCGTTCGACAATCTGATCGCCTTCCGAAAGTCCGGAAACAACCTCGATATTGATGCCGTCGGAAAGACCGGTCTCAATAGGAACCTGCGAAATTTCTCCGGTACTGTCTTTGATCTCAACAAAAGCGGAATCATTGGAAAACTTTATCAGTCGTTCGGGAATCATCAGAATATCCTCGACCTTCTTGATAATCAGGTCGGCATTGGCCGAATATCCGGCCCGGAGAAGGCTGTTTCCACTATGCGTGATTTTTATCTCGACATCGAACACTGTTGAACCCTGATCCTCATGTGCCTTGGGGGATATCCTGACCAGTTTACCCTTGATAGTATCCCGTGGAATAGCCCCGACCTTGATATTCGCCTCAAGTCCCGGATTCAGACGTCCAACATCGATTTCATCGACTGTCCCCTTGAAAATCAAATCATCCATATAAGCCAGCGTCATCAGGTCTGTCCCGGCCTGATATGATGTCAGCGGCACAACCGGATCGCCTTCTTCAATCAGCCGCGAAAGAACCATGCCATTTACCGAAGAACGAATAGTATTATCAACCATCCGGTCGGCCACCCGGGCATGCCCCGATTCAATAAGCGCCAGTTTCTCGGTGGCCAGCTTTAGCCGTAATTCGGCTTCATCACAGGTTGCCTGCTTGTCTTCATAGTCCTGGGTAGATATCAGATCCCGATCCCGAAGTGTCTGGGCGCGGGTGACTTCGCGTTTGGCATTGTTATAATTGACCTGGTAAATTTCCACATGTCTCTTGGCTTCGGCATATTCCAGCGGGGTCGGATCGGGGGCAATATCCAGGAGCGGATCACCCGCTTTTACCGGGTCGCCGATTTCGACATACAATTTCTTAACGATACCGGAGATTTTTGATTTGACTGAAATTTCCTTTTTGGGATCGATCTGCCCGACAGCCAGCGCCTTGTCGATAATCGAACCCCGCTCAACATCGACAGTTCTGAAATCTTCATCTTTTGAGGCTGAACCTTTGATGGCAAAAAACAAGACGGCGGCAACGAGCATCACCAGAAACGAGATTAGAATAATCTTTTTGGCCATGATAATAGCTCATTTATTTGGTATTTATTGTTTTAGCCATATTTACCTGTTTGTGAAAGATTACGGACAGACCGTCTGTTTGTTCCGTTATTGCAGGTCATAACCACATATTAGATTAGACACGCCACTCAGATTATCGTTTCCGGAATATATTGGGGAAGTACCAGATGTCGCCTTCAAAATCCGGTGATTATTCCGGGTCCAGCGAGCCTTTGACTTTCTATTTATAATAATATATCTTATTCGCCTGTTTTTCAAGTAATGGAGGCGTATCTGAGATG
>DAOWOO010000341.1 GCA_030642025.1 Candidatus Zixiibacteriota bacterium
CTATCGCTGAGTTTGAGAAATTGATTACTCCCCGGACGAAAGCGATATTGATCTGCAATCCAAACAACCCGACCGGCTATGTGTACTCCCGGCAGGAACTGGAAGCACTTCGGGATGTAGTTAAAAAACACGACCTGTACCTGTTTGCTGATGAAGTATATAAAGAATTTTGCTATGACGGGACTGAATTCATTTCGGTTATGCATCTGGACGGAATTGAGAAAAATGTGGTTATGCTGGATTCCATTTCCAAAAGATACAGTGCCTGCGGAGTGAGAATCGGCGCCCTGGTTACACTGAACAAGGAGCTGACGGCAACCGCCCTGAAATTCGCACAGGCCCGTCTCAGTCCGCCGACCTACGGCCAGATCGCCGGGGAAGCTGCGATCGACACGCCGGATTCTTATTTCAAAAAAGTGCTCGATGAATATATGCAGAGACGGGATGTCGTGGTTGAAGCGCTGAATAAGATAGAGGGAGTAATCTGCCCCAATCCCACTGGCGCCTTTTACGCCGCCGCCAGGCTGCCGGTTGATGACACCGACAGATTCTGTCAGTGGCTGCTTGAAGAATTCGAGTATGAAAATCAGACCGTAATGCTGGCCCCGATGGCCGGTTTTTATTCCACTCCCGGGCTGGGCAAAGACGAAATACGAATCGGTTATGTTCTTAAAATCGATTCCCTGAAAAAAGCCATGAGCTGCCTGGCTGAAGCCTTGAAAGTATATCCGGGCAGAACCGTTCAACAGTCTGCCAAAGAAAGAGTTTGATCGCCAGATTATGGGTGAATTACAGTACTACGCCGGTATTGATATCGGGGGCTCGAATATAAAATACGGCATTATCGACTCCACCGGTAAAATTCTTGTTCGTGAACAAAAGCCGGCCCGCGCCGACAAGGGCGCTACACCGCTTTTACACCTGATAACCAATATTGCCGAAAATCTTCTGTTGCATGCCGCCGAGAATGAATATCCAATCAACTGGCTGGGAATCGGCTCGCCGGGAACAATCGATAATCTAACAGGTACCGTCAACGGCAGATGTCCCAATATTCCCGGCTGGGTCGGTACCGAAATCGGCGCTCATCTGAAAGATCATCTGAATATGCCGGTTTATGTTGATAATGACGCCAACGCCATGGCCCTGGCGGAGTTTCGGTTCGGCGCCGCCAAGAGATTCCGGTCGGTTCTTTGTATCACAGTCGGCACCGGTATTGGCGGAGGAATCATTATCGACGGTCAACTCTGGCGCGGAGCCCATTTTTCAGCCGGAGAAGTGGGACATATAATTATCGATTACAAGGGAAAACCATGTCGTTGTGGAAACATAGGTTGTCTGGAGGCGTATTGTTCTTCACAGGCCATTCTCAATCGGGCCAGGAGTAAATTAAAAGACGGCATGAGCGAAATGCTCAAATCGGTACTAAACGGCGACCCGGACAACCTTACCATAAAGAAACTGTTTGCCGCGGCCAGGAAAAGCGACGAAACGGCCCTGGAAATTGTCGAGGAAACAGCCACCATCCTCGGCGCCGGGCTTTCCGGCCTGGTTAATGTTTTAAACCCCCAGGCAATCATTTTCGGCGGTGGTGTTGTTGACGGGGGCGCCGGATTTATCGAGATCGTCGGGGCCGAAATCCGTAAACGCGCTTTTCCCTCGGCGACGGAAAAACTTCGTATTCTCAAGGCGGAACTCGGCAACGACGCCGGATTTATCGGTGCCGGACTTCTGGGTGAGCATAAATCCAAAAGGCAATAAGGCGGTAGAATATGAGCAAGGAAAAAGACCAGATCCCTCTTCACATAAAGATACTCGGTTGGTATGGTATCGTCTTCGGTTTGATGTATCTTATCTATTCGGTCGTCAGTGTAATACTTGCAATTCTCGACCGATCATATGCCGATATTGGAAATAATATCGTTATCGGCCTGTACGGCATCCCGATTATGGTCTGCAGTATCGGTTTTAAAAATATTCAGCGGTGGGGATGGATCGGTTATGCCGTTATACTGCTGATTGTTGCGGCCTGGTCTTTTATCAGCATGGTGGATGCATACAGTGTCACAGTGGGCATAATCTCGACAGTTGTCCTTCTCCAGTTGTTTATACCCTCGGTGCGGAAACAATACTTCCCGGCTTAAAAAATCTTGACATCGGTCGAAAAAAAGATAGATTGGCAAAAGTCTTTTATTTGTTGATACGGCGCCCTAGCTCAGTTGGTAGAGCAACGGACTGAAAATCCGTGTGTCCCCAGTTCAATTCTGGGGGGCGCCACTTTTTAATACGCGGAAACCCGCGTTTTTTGCTGTTATTCGGGCAGATACAATTTACGGGTATAGACATCCCGGCGGACAGCAAAGCTGGGGTTCGCCGACCGGAATCGTGTAAACATTCTCAATCATATTCAGAATATCGGCAAGATTCACAGTCGGATTGGAAGCCGATACCCCGTCACCGTTGACATCATAGAGAGCATTACACCCATTGAATGCCGCCGGCTGGCCGGTGGGAGCGACATAAACAAATGATACGGCATTCAAAATATCGGTAAGATTAACTTTGCCGTCGCCGGTGGCATCGCCGGGAATCCCGTAATCTACACAGCAGTTAGTCTGGTTCCATCCTCTGACTGTAGCCATCATCCACCAGAAAGCCTTCCCCTTCTGATAGCAGTTGAAACAGTGTGAATGGGCGCAACTGCCGCAGGTGGGGCAGGTATGAGCGGCGCACCAGTCATAACACCAGGCGCAACCGTCGGATTCATCGGGATAATATGTGCCATCGGGATCGTAGCTTTCAATATCGGCGAAATCAAAAAGCACCTTACCATTGGCGGA
>DAOWOO010000315.1 GCA_030642025.1 Candidatus Zixiibacteriota bacterium
GGGTCCGGGCCACCTGATCCGTATAACGCGGATTATTAATAAAGGAAATATCCTCCGGACCTGCTTCAGTCAGAGAAGCTATCCACTCCACGGCTACTGTCTCATCACCATCGAGTCGCCCCTCAAGGCGCCGAGCTATTTCTCCCAGTTTCATCCGCTAAAACCTCAAAAACTAATTATAACCTGTTAATGCACATAATTCAGCAAATAACCCGGCACATTTGCTATCCCGGACAATTGATTATATTCGATAATACCCGATGCCTCTTCTGGAAAACGAGCGAATATCATCGTGCCGACAGACCATGCCGCCAGATTACTGTTAGTAAAGTATAAATTATCTGTTCCGGTAAGGTATAAAAGTCTGATGATGTAATGGTCGGCCGGGTCGAAGTCGGTAACGCTGCCGGTGGCCTGATCGCAACCAACGAGAAATTGCGTGTCCTCCAATGCGCCTGCGACGACAACCGATACATCGCCCCATAAATGCAATTCGCATCCTTTGACAAGTTTCCCGACGGAACAATAACCCACATTGCCGGAAATGTCCCAATCCGCCTCATTGAGAGAACCGGCAACCATAACAAGGCTCATGGCATTTACGAAGGAATCGCCGGTAAGGATTATATCAGCCTCAAAATCACCCGCGATACCTTTATGAACATCGCCGAGGATCGAAAGGACGTCAAGCCTGCTCGATTGAATCGTGTCGGAGACACCGTCGGTATTCAACCATTCGGTTGCGGTAATGGAGTTGATGGGTATTTCTGTAGAGGTAATACTCATATTAGCTACTTCACGGCAACGTATTTGCAGAACGTTTGCGGGGCCGGCGGAGTTACCATCGACAACAACACTATGACCTTCGGGACTATAATTTACATCCAGTACATCACGGAATACAAGTTGCCTCAGAGTACCGCCGATCTGTACATCACCCTGCAAATCGGTATCGCCGGCAAGAATACAATTCAGTGAGCCGTCCTGGGCGATGAGGTCGCCGACGACAACACCGCTGCCGATTCCATTATTTGTAATTACCAGAGATGACAGAGCGGTTGTGTCATATAGCGAAACATCGAAAACATTTGGATCGGATGTGCTTTCCAGCCTGCCCCAACCGCCGCCGGTAAGACGAAACATCGTTTGGCAGATATCGGATCCCTCAATCGTTAAAATTTCATTTTTCCCCGTCTCTGGAACCTGACCGAACAGCCGGTCTGTCTGGATCGGTTCTTCCGTAACGTTTGTGTTACTTTCATCGCTCTCATCGGTCTCGCCGACATCATTATTCGCGTCAATTCTGACTATAAGGTAATAGGCGCCAATTGGCGCATCGGCGGGAACAGTTACAGGAACCTGATAAGTAATCTGGTAGTCAGGCATAAGTTCTATCGTGTAATAATTTCTGGAGCTTATTAATGTGTCATAATCGTCAATGCTCCGATCGGCTGATAGATATATATCGATATACATCCTGTCAAACACTGTCTCATCGCCGATGTTGGAAACGCTGACCGGCACATTAATCCTGTTTGATGGTATCAACACCTCCGGCAGATCGTCGGCGTTGATTTCACAAGTCAGGTCCGGCAGATTGTCCATTATGCTTGGCCATAGCCAGACCTGAGGGCTTAGTTTTGGATAGCTTAACATTTGTTCCGGCAAAAGCGTCCGCGTCAGCAGCGTTTCCCATTGTCCGTCGTTAATACGATAAAGGGCTGACGCGTACCGCTGGCAGGGAGCGGCGCCCTGAACCTGGATTTTCAAATCCAGTTTGACATCATTCGGATCGTAGCCTTTCAATCCATTGACTATGCTCCACGAGGCGCCTTCAATATTGGCGCCAAGGAACAAAATGTTTTTCTGTCCCTGCCACCACACAAACTTACCTGAAAACCAGGACGCCCAAACATAAGCGGGCGTCGGCTCATAAACATTCGGATCGGCCATAGTGACAGCGGCATGATGATAGAATTGTTGGCGTTCGGCATTGCCGAAATGCTCGAAGCTGACTTCATATTCCCATAAGTCAGCCGACTGGGGACTGATATTGCTGCCTTCCAGCGCACACACTCCTAAGGGAAACCGCTCCGGTGCCTCGAACCAATCCAACGGCTCATCATTGATAAGAAACCGTTCCCTGCCTGCTCGCATATAATCCGGCCAATCCGGCAGAAAAACATTCCCCGGCGGTAATATCTTTAATGACTCACCGGAAAAATAGAACCGCTCCTCCAGATAGGCCATTTTAGTCATATCAAGACTTGCTTCGAGAAATGCGCCTTCCGCTGTTACCTCGCCCGGCTCGGTAATAGGGGAAAAGGCATAAGCCTTATTCCACAGATAGCCGTCCACAGTCCAGTCGGAATCGTACAAAAAATTAATCATATACCTGCCGTACCATACACTATTGAGACTACCTGAACCTTCAAGGAAGATGCGATACCAGAGGTCCGGATTGATGGTATCAGTTACCTTGATCAACACATACAGCCGTGTCCGGTCCTCATTGTATGCCAGCTTCACATATTCAACATCACTGCCCTGCTCTGTAACAACGTCCCCGTAGTTATTCTGGTCTGCAAGACGAGTTTCCACCGAAATCCAGTCGCAGGGATCTCCATCCACGATTATCTCGGCGAATGGTATTGGTTTAATACACAGGTCAGCCGCTGGGATACTCATCGGGGCCGAACCTTCGCCGAGTTCGAGTTGAACATTTTCACCCTGTGGCTGCCAAAAATATTCCGCTTGAGGTTCAGGCGTCTGGACTGCTGACGGCGGTATGGCTATCACATCATTTGCGTCGATACTGCCGGAGGAAAAATCATAATCAATCGTTCGACCGGTATCATCCTGGTAAAAGATGCGCGAAATTTCAGCGCTATACTGAGACAGTTCGTCGGCCTCGATTACTCTCGGCCAGGACATAATCGCCAGTCCCGCAGAAAACAGTAACAACCAGATAGAACGCATTTTTGCCATCCATTTAACTTTTTGGTAACCGTTCACGCAATTTTCTTTACCAGACCCCAAAGGGGTCATAACAATAATAGCCGCGGGTGAAGGCCGCAGGCCGAAACCCGTGGTAAA
>DAOWOO010000432.1 GCA_030642025.1 Candidatus Zixiibacteriota bacterium
CCTTGTTGAGATACAATTTCGGCATCGGTTTGTTCAGCCTCATTCGGCTGCGCAGGGCCGTTTCGCCCAGATTATATGACACAATCGCCTTTTTGACATCTCTGAATTTCAAAATCATCTCAAATAGATGCAACGAGCCCATTCTTATATTAAGTTCCGGGTGAAAAAGGGTCTGTGACCCCTCCCAGTCGATACCCATCTTGTCGGCCAGAGACCGGCCCACAAAGGGACGTATCTGCATCAGGCCGTGTGCCCCCTGAGAAGATACCTGACCGCGTTTGAATGATGATTCGGTGAAAATCAGCGCCAGAAGAAAAAGCGGATCGTAGTCGTATTTCTTGCTCTCCGATGAAACCACCTGCACCAGTTCAGCCTTTTCCTCATCGGTGAACCCGATCTGGAAATCTTCTATTACCTGGAGTATCTGCAGTTTTTCCTCAAGATCCTCTATACGCGTACGCTGGAACTCTATCTGCCGTTGAAGATCGAACTTGTCCTGTACCAGGACAACAATAAACACTGCCTGACCCAGGTATATCAGTACAAACAGAAAGGCTATCGGCTTTGACAAATAGAGGCCCAGCCGGGCGAATTTCAACGTACTCATATATTTTCCGTCGTCGCTACTAAATCGTATCCTTCGCTCATTGTAATCCGAACATCTACCATATCACCAACTCGAACTTTGCCGGTATCGATAAATACAACCTGGTCTATATCCGGGCAATCGCCTCTGGTCCTCCCGACAGCCGAAGAACCGGTTTCAATACGGTCAATTATAACTTGTTGAGTCGTGCCGATCAAGGCTATATTTTTCCGAAAGGCAATCTCCTGCTGGACGGCCATCATCCGATCCTGCCTGTCATTTATGACATTCTCGGAATGCTGCCCCTCCCATTCAGACGCCGGTGTTCCCTCCTCGCGGGAATAGGCAAACACGCCCAGCCGGTCAAATTCAAAGGCGGTAATAAAATCTACCTGTTCGGCAAATTCCTCCTCAGTCTCCCCCGGAAGTCCGGCGATAAAGGAAGTTCTGATGGTGGCCGCAGGGGCCATACTGCGGATTTTTTTTAGAAGCGATTCAATCTCGACCCGTGTGATTCGCCTGTTCATAAGCCTCAAAATCCTATCGCTAATATGCTGAAGCGGAATATCAAAATAATCGAGAACCTTATGCGATGAGGCCATGTATTCAATCAGCCGGTCGGTAACCGACTCAGGATGTAAATACATCAGCCGAATCCATTCTATACCATTGATTTTTTCCAACTCTGAAAGCAGGCTTATGATATTTATATCATCCTTGAAATCACGCCCGTATGCCGTCCCCTCCTGCGAAACAAGGATAATCTCCTTTTTACCTTTTGAAACGACATATTTGGCTTCATTAACAATATCAGCAAGATGACGGCTACGATATCGACCCCGTATGTAAGGTATGGCGCAATAGGCGCAGAACCGGTCGCAACCATCGGATATTTTTATATACTCATAAGGGTAGGTGGTATCAACATACCTGTTTTTTCCCGCGATATAGTGAATATTGGCTTTAGGTCCCCATTCAAATTGAGATTGGTAATTGTCGCCATTATTAATGGCTTTCACAATATCATCATGGTTACCCAGCCCGAAGACGGCATCTATTCCCTCTATTTCGCTAAGCGAATCAGCCCCATAGCGCTGTGAGAGACATCCGGTGACAAAAAGCCTTTTTATAATGCCCTTTTTCTTAAGCGCTTCATATTGCAGTATTTCATTAATCGACTCCTCGCGGGCCGGAAGAATAAACCCGCAAGTGTTTACGATAACAATATCAGCATCGGTGTCGATATCAACCGGCTCATGTCCCGATTCGATCAGTCTGGCGGTGATAAAATCACCATCAACATCATTTTTGGGACATCCCAGCTTTTTTATATAAAATTTCATACGACTTTATGGCAGTGTAATAATCTCGACCGAATCGGGCAATGACGGTTTGAAC
>DAOWOO010000453.1 GCA_030642025.1 Candidatus Zixiibacteriota bacterium
ACTTCGAAGCCCAAGCGGTAATTGCCAATATTACGGCGACCGGGCTGAAAAAATATAAAAAGGCAATACTCATATATGATGAACTCCTTGAACGGACTCAGGACACCATGCGCCTGCCGGTGCTGATGCTCCGGAAAGGCGTGGCCTTCTTTGACGACGGCCGTTACGAGAATTGCCGGAAAACCATGAAGGAAATCGAAGATAATTATGAGATGTTCTTCCTCCAAAACTCTCAGCCGCGAAAATATATAGCTATGGCGTTCGAGAAAGAAGGCCGGTGGGAGCAGGCCGAAATGGAATACCTGCGCCTGATTGACGGCTATTCTGCCACCAAAGACGCCTTTAACGCCTACCTTAATATTATCGATCATTACGAAAAAGCAAAAAACGACAAACTGGCAAAACTATGGTATGAGCGGGCTGAACGATTTTACGATAAAATGGCCAGAACCTATTCGGGGACGGAAGTAGAGGCCTCCGCAATTGCCTTCAATGCCGAGATCGCCAGACGGAACCAAGAGTGGGATAAAACGGTATCACTCTTGATGGATATTTACGACAAATTTCCGGAAACCGAAATCGGCCAGAAGGCGCTGATTAACGCCGCCGGGGTATGCCGACATAAGCTGAATCAGGTGGAAAAGTCCGATTCTCTGACAGAACTCCTCCGAAACCGGGTGGCGCCTCCGGAACTGTATAAAAATATTGAGACGATAACCGATGATAATAAGTAAAACCTTAAACATAAAATACATGGAGGCAAAATGAGCACCTTCAAACCGGCCATTTTCATTATCGGCTTTCTTTTGCTGCTTTCTTCAGCTTTAATGGCTCAGATGGATACGCACGGCAAGATTGACACGATCTATATCGAGCCGTATCAGATTGACGCCACGAACTGGGGAATCAATGTCGAACTGTTTAACGATGAGGAGATTGTCGGGATATCGGTCCCCCTGCATTTCACATCGGAAACCAAGAAGCTGGTAGCCGATTCTACGATTTTCAAGGGCGGACGTACTGAGCATTTCCGTATTAAACTCGCCAGACCCGATACCGCCATCCAGTGCATAACCATCGGACTGATCGCCGATGTCGGGTTATCAGTACCTCCGGTTCAACCGGGCAAGGGCAGAATTGCCACAATCTTCATCTCCTCACTGGACAAAAAGGAAATCCCAAACCTGAAGGTGGATACGACCACTACCGCCCCCGGAAACACCCTTCAGATGATTATGCCGCCGGTACATGAAATAATCCCGGCCCTGGTGATCAAAAAGGGAGAAAAGGTGGTTGAGAAGAAAAAGTAAGGCAAAGCCTATTAGACAGCCAAACCAAATGGATAAGCCCAATCGCCAGGATTGGGCTTTTTTATTCGGGATTCCCGTTTTTCATTCGAGGCATAATACGATTCTTCCGCCTGTTTACAAGAAATTTCTCCAGCTTTTCCATTAACTCCGGAGTCAGCGCCTCTTTAAGATAATACTCTTTGTATAGAGCATTCTGATCAAGCTTGAAACAGTCGTCAATTCCGGCCCGGCGCATTAATAGCGACAAATCCAGATAGGCGCGCTCATCGGCGGTCTTTGATGGAAACTCACGGGCCTCGGACATCGTAACCTTCAATGTGCCATGCGGGGCAGTCAGCACGGTCAATCCGGATTCCTCGCAGAAGCGGATAACATCTTTTTTCAGGGCCTCC
>DAOWOO010000198.1 GCA_030642025.1 Candidatus Zixiibacteriota bacterium
CAAAGACAAAACCATCACCATCGCCGGTTTCTTCATTAAAGTCAGTCACGGTGTCGGCCAATCCGCCGGTTTTCCTGACAATGGGGACAGTGCCGTATTTAAGGCTGTACATCTGGTTTAAGCCGCAGGGTTCATACCGTGACGGCATCAGGAAAATATCAGCGCCGGCTTCGATCAGGTGGGCCAGGTTATTATCAAATGTCAAAAACGCCTTTAGTTTATCAGCATATTCCCGTTCGGCCTTTTCAAAGAGACGGTGATATTCCTCGGAACCGGTTCCAAGCAGGACAAACTGAAGGTCCAGCTTCAGCATGTCCTCAAGAATATCGGCGAGAATATCAAGTCCTTTCTGGCTGTCCAGCCTTGAAATCATACCAATCAGCGGTTGATCGGTTCTGAGCGGCAAATGCGCTTGATGAAGAAGCTCCAGTTTATTTTTCTTCTTACCTGAAAGGTTAACGGTATGATAGCGAAATGGTATGAGTTTATCCTTTTTAGGTGACCAGACATCGTAGTCAACGCCGTTCAGGATACCGACCAGATCATCGGCGCGCTCTCTTAGAACACCCTCCAGCCCCATTCCGTAATCGTTGGAATCCTGGATTTCGCAGGCATAGGTCGGCGAGACAGTAGTGATTTTATCGGCGTAACAAATTGCCGATTTCAGGAAGTTGACTTTTTTCCAGTACTCAAACGGGCCTCCAGGTTTGAACAATGAACCGTCAAGGCCAAGTTTTGCAAATGTTCTCGCCGGGAAAAGACCCTGGTAGGCGAGATTATGTATGCTGATTATAGCCTTTGTACCTTCAAAAAACGGGTCATACTTATATGCCGTTTTCAGAAATGATACCGTCAGGGCCGCCTGCCAGTCGTTGGCATGAATTATATCCGGCGGCTCATCAATTAGTTGCAGTGTTTCCAGCACAGACCGGCAGAAAAATACAAACCGGTCGTCATTGTCGGTGTAATCGTCGCCGGTTGCCGGATCAACATACAAATCTTCGCGGTCAAAAAACAGATTATTGGCGATAAAATAAAACTCGACACCGCTCCGGTCGTCACGTTGATAATATAAATCGGCGTTATAGCTTTTTGTGCCAATCGCAACTTCCGCCATCACATCAAGTTTTCGGAGCCCGGGAAAATTCTGCCTTGTCTTGCGATAGAGCGGGAGAAATACTCTGACCTGATGCCCGGCTGAGGCGATATATCCCGGCAGGACACCGGAGACGTCGGCCAGTCCGCCCGTTTTTGAAAAGGGGACCGCTTCAGACGTAATAAAAGCGATCTTCGGCTTATTCATGTGGCATTAATTGCGGCTTTCGGGGCAAACAGCTTTTCCGCCTGGAGCGGATCAACGTCGCACAGATACGCGGCGGCATCTTCCGGACTGGTCGGATTGATATAAAACCCGGAGCCCCATTCAAAACCGGCAACACTGGTAAGCTTCGGAATAATCTCGATATGCCAGTGATAGATCTCGTCAAATTCACTGCCGAACGGAGCCGTGTGAATAATAAAGTTAAACGGCGGATTGTTCAGGGCCACCCGCAGACGGTTCAAAATATCTTTCAGCGCCTCGGCGAGATAGATATAGTTTCCGGGAGTAACATCAGTAAAATGCGACTGATGCTGTTTCGGAATCAGTCGGGTTTCGAATGGAAACCGCGAAGCAAAAGGAGCAATGGCAATATAATCACCGTAGTCGTAAATTATCCGCTCTTTGTCGCCAAGCTCCTGTCGAATTATATCACAGAAAATGCATCGTTCCTTGAATTCAAAATATTTTTTGGCGCCGCTGATTTCCTCGGCAACCCGGCGCGGTATAATCGGTGTGGCAATAAGCTGGCTGTGTGAATGCTCCAGTGAGGCCCCGGCCGCCTGGCCGTGATTTTTAAATATCAATACATATTTAAACCGGCGGTCGCGCTGGAGGTCAAGAGATCGTTCACGAAACGCCCATAATACGTTTTTAATCTCTTCCGGAGTAAGATCGGCCAGGTCTCTATGATGATCGGGGGTCTCAATTATAACCTCATGAGCGCCGATACCATTCATTTTATCATACAGACCTTTGGGTTCGCGGTTGAGATTGCCCTCAACGCGAAGAGCCGGATACTTGTTGGAAATAACCCTAAGAAACCAGCCGGGTTTATTGGGTTGAGTGCCATTTTCACGAAAAGCCAATACTTCGGGCGGTGTGCTTGATTCATTGCCAGGGCAGAATGGGCACATTTTCGGCTCTTCCTGCTTGGGGACATTCCCGAAACTGGAGGGACGCTTCCCTCTGTCAGTTGAAATAATAACCCACCGGCCGATTACCGGGTCTTTTCTAAATTCCGGCATCTTAAGCTCTTTCTCCCATTTGGTCAAAAATCATAATTAAATCGGTTATCAAAATCAAGCCCCTTGCCGGCAATGCTGAATAATATGACACATATACATTTAATCGGCAATTCTTTCAATCGCTATAATTACCAGTTTGATTAACTTTCCTATTTCCTTGTTTCGCCGCTTATCTGCCGGAGCCTTCCGGCAAGAGCATCAGTCATTTTCTTGTCCCGCCGCGACATTGTCCTTTCAATAGTCTCCAGAGCCTTAACAATATTGTAGGCCATTTTGTGCCGGGGCGAGTACCAGGTAAACGACTGTATCTCCTTTTCCGTAACCAGGCCGTCACCCAGAATATTACATGAAAGTCCCATATTAATGCCGGTATTGAGCAGTGTCCCGATCGCCGTCTTGGTGAAATCGCCGATAAATGAACCGACCTTCAGCATCCCGGTGTCGATCAACTCGCCGTTGACTGAAACCGAGACTGAGCGATAATTATTTTTTAAATCGGAATTGGTCGTCATGGCGCCGAAATTGACCCATTCGCCTATATAGCTATGGCCGATAAATCCGGCATGATACTTATTGGTGTATCCCTGAATTATGGATTCTTCCAGCTCTCCGCCAACCCGGCAGACCTCTCCGATAGAACTGCCCTCAATACGACCGCCGACCAGGATTGAATCGATTCCAATATAAGCCGGGCCGATTAAATATGTTGGAGGTTCGATTCGGGCGCGGCTATCGATTAAAATCGGCCCGTGGGAGGCATCAATAACCGAACCGGGGAGTATATTTGCATCTGATGCCAGAAGTATATTTCCAGTATTGATAAAATATACACCATGGTATTTTTTATGATCCGGCACTGAAAAGCGGGCTTTATCCTTTTCTTTAAAGTATGTAAAATCTTCTTTTATTTCATCATCAATGGCCGCAATAAAATCCCAGAGGTAATTATAAAACGGCAATTCTATCTTCATCTTTTCCGCATCCGGCTCAAATTTATCGACAAAATCCTGTAGATCACCATTCATAAGGTATTGATATAGATCATCAGAGAGATGACCGACCACTTTCAGGGCGGCGATGTCGTCATCGGGCGTGTTGATTATGACGCTGGAATCCGCCCTTTTCAAGGCTTCAATAAATTCATTATTGTAACGTAATGCCCCGTTAATGAAAATAATCTCATCGATGTGGCGGTCGCTTATCGTGTTAATCGGGATATCCGTCAGTTCCGATGTCAACGATTCAATTTCGGGCCGACAGAACAGGTACGGTTTGTAACCGCTTAATTCATCAATAATCTTCTGATACAGCGGCCTGATTCCCGGCCTTAGAAAATAGACCGGCCTGAGAAAAGTCAACGGCTCCATATTTCGAAAGCGGGCATCTTCAAAAATAACAATGCTTCCGGACATAACCCCATATCCTCATAATTTAATTATTTGCGGTTTTCTTTCCGGTAGTAAACAATCTGTTTTGCCGCGATACAAGAAAAATCAGAAACGGCAGCCCAAGCAGATAGCAGGCGGCAATCTGACCTATCCCTACCATCTGAACGACAAAAAAATAAGACATTCCGGTAATGGGCGCCAGGTAGAGCGCCACCCCGAAAGCGTTAATCAGGACCGGCGGAAGTGGAGCCAGGGCCATCCCCAGACGCATTGATTTTATTTTTGAGATTAAATAAGTCAGATATCCGGAGATAAGGGTGAACAGCGATCCGAAAATTATATCCTGCAGGCCGTTTCCCCCGAATATATTGGCGATAAGACAACCTATAAACAGTCCGATAATGGCGGGGGGATAAACAAATGGAAGAACCGTCATTGTTTCGGCCAGACGTATCTGATAAACGCCGTAACTTATGGGAGCCAGAACAATGGTTAGAGCGGCATACAGAGCCGCAATA
>DAOWOO010000403.1 GCA_030642025.1 Candidatus Zixiibacteriota bacterium
CTATTATCCCGCCGGATTTGGCCATTTTGATATTCACTCCGTCAACATGATCGGCGAAGCGCAGGTAATCATCCAGCGTATTCAGTCCCTCATCGATAAAAATCTCCGACTTGCAATTACCCTTCAGATATTTCCAATCGGGTATATATTTAATATCAGTCGGCTGCTCGATTAACGAAACCCCGATCCGGTCCAACTCATGAATCATTCGTTCAGCTTTCCCCCGATCCCAGCCGCCGTTGGCATCGACACGAAACAGCTTCCCGGTTACGTTATCAAGCATACGAATCAATTCGTCATCGCCGTCAAAACCCATTTTGACTTTAATAATCGGATACGGTGAATTTACTATCTCGGTTAGCATTATTCTCGGATTGTCAATACTCACGGTATATGAGGTTTGAATCCGCGACGGTTCATTAAGACCGAGTATATCCCAGGGATATTGATTTTTATCTGCCGATAGTTTATGCAACAGGGCACCAATCAGCCCGGCCCTGGCAAGTAGATTTAATTCCGTTGCTTGCAATTCATTAAGAAGTGTCTTGTCAACGGTTTTGGTGGATGACAAAATGTCATGACCCTTTTCGAGATCGGATATTACTTCATCCTCGGTCGGTCCATAATAAACCGAGCCGGTGCATTCTCCGAAACAGCGATCGTCTATCGAAACAAAATAGCCTTTCCTCGTTCGGGCCTCACCCCCGGCCACCCGAAAGACCTTCTTAAGGGTTAATTCCAGTGGGAAAAAGCGGATATTTATAGCACCACCCTCCTGGCTTCGACAAAAGCATCATACAGGTCCTTGCGGAATCCGGACCTGTTCGGTTGCAAGGTGTTTATCGCTACACCTCCTTCGGCAAGAGAAGCATGTATTATCCGGTGCCAGTCAAGTGCAATGGCGACGTGCCCTGGGAAAAACAGCAGATCACCGGCATAGATATCGGATTTTTCGATTTGTCGCCCCGCTTTACGCTGATTCTTGCTGTCTCTCGGCAGTATGATTCCGGCCATGCCGTACACGGCCTGCACCAGCCCGGAGCAGTCAAATCCGAATGGTATAACACCGCCCCAGAGATATGGAACGCCGACAAAACGCCGGGCATCCCGGATTAGCGACCTTATCGTGTTTTCACGGCTTTTAGTCCTTTTATCCGGTTTGATGTTTCCTGTCGCTATCCTGAAATTGACTCCCGGCGTGGATTCCAAAATACTGTAATTCCCGGCCTTACGATCAACCTTCAATCTTGTACCGTAAAATAAAAAAGGCGGAACAATTGAATCAGGTTTTGCTGAAATCCTGATCACAGCAGTTTTGGCGGTTATTCGACAATTGAGACTATTTTTATGTTTATGCCATCCGTCTTTCCCGACGATAAGAACTGCCTTCTCATCAACCCAGCCATTATAACCATCATCCTGACACACCCGTATATATCCCGTACGTTTTTGGGTGATGGTAACCGGTTCATTAAACAGAAGCTGACTTTTACGCTCAGATTGGAATTTCGGCGCAACGCGAAGATCGGTTACATTTCTGATGACAATACCGTATTTCATACTTCGGTAATTATTGTACCGCCACATCTGTTTTCAATATAAAAATGGCCGGACGATATTCCCGCCCGGCCATCTGAAACCCGTTTAATCGTTTTAAAGAGCCTTTACGGCTTCTTTCACTCTATCAATAGCCAGCTTGATATTATCAATTGAGTTGGCGTAGGAGAACCTTAGATACCCCTCGCCGAATTTACCGAATGAGGTTCCGGCCAGTGCCGCCACGTAGTATTTTTCAAGAAGATATTCTTCCATCTCCTTGGAGGTTTTACCCAGGGACTTAATATTCGGGAAGACATAGAAGGCCCCCAGCGGCTTTTTGCAGGTAATACCGTCGATAGCATTTAAACCATCGACAATAACATCGCGGCGCTTATGAAACTCGGCCACCATCTTTTCCGCATCATTCTGCGGACCGGTAATAGCCGCTTTAATCGCAAGCTGTGAAAAGGCGGCGGTGCAGGAATTGCAATTGGTTGCCAGCCGCGTTATATGGGCGGCCAGAGTCTTGTTCATAACACCGTAACCAAGACGCCACCCGGTCATGGCGTAGGTCTTGGACATGCCGTCGAGAATTATAGTCCTTTCCGGCATACCGTCAAATTGCGTAACCGATTCGAATTTGGTGCCGTATAATATCCGCGAGTAGATTTCATCGGAGAGCACCCAGATATCATTTTCGACAGCAATTCTGGCGATTTCCTCCATATCCTCGTGAGTCAAGACTCCGCCGGTCGGGTTCTGAGGAGAGTTGAGAATCATC
>DAOWOO010000439.1 GCA_030642025.1 Candidatus Zixiibacteriota bacterium
CTCTGATATATACCGGCGCCGTTCTTTCATTGGGATTCATGGCATCGTCCCATTCCCGTTTTTGCACTATATAACGGGCGTTTTTAAACCGCGTAACAAGCCTGTCATTGTCATTTTTAATGCTTCCCCCGGCATGATCGGTATGCAGGTGCGATAGAAAAACAATGTCGATGTTATCCGGCGAAACGCCGTAGTTTTCCAATCCCGTTTCAATACCCGTTTTACCGGGTGCGCCATAGATTTTTCTTTCCTGCTCGGTAATACAATCGCCCAACCCGGTATCACAGAGTATATTTTTTCCATTGGCTTTGATTAAAAAGAGATTGGTTTGCATATCGATCAGGTTATCGTCATCAACAGGAACCAGACGTCCCCAGATTTTTTTCGGGACGACACCGAACATCGTCCCCCCGTCGAGTTTGAATTTCTGCTCGACGAGGGGAAATATTTCAAAGTCACCGAATATCATCTTTAACGCAAAAGGCTATTGGCGATAACCAGCCGCTGAACCTCGGATGTTCCTTCGTAGATTTCCAGGACGCGCTGATCGCGGTACAGCTTTTCAATTACCGAAAATTCGCCGATATAACCATAGCCGGAATGAATCTGCATGGCTCGATCAACACAGAAGCCGGCCATTTCCGAGGCAAACAGTTTGGCCTGGGCCGCTTCCATCGAGAAGCGCTCGCCCTTTTCCTGGAGCAGGGCCGCCTTGTAAGTCATCGCCCGGGCCGCCTCCAGCCGGGTGGACATATCGGCAATCATCCACTGGATAGCCTGAAGTTTTGCAATAGGCGCGCCGAAGGCAATCCGGCTCTTGGAGTACTTGACAGATTCATCAAGCGCCCGCTGACCGACACCGACAGCCTGCGCGGCGACACCGATACGGGCTCCGTCGAGAGTGCCCATGGCATAACGGAAACCCTTGCCGGTTTCACCCAATTGCTGGGAAACAGAACACCGGTAATCCTTCAACTCGATCCGCCCGGTGGTGGCCGCCCGCATACCCATCTTGTGCTTGAGGGTAAACGCCTTGAATCCCGGTTTGTCAGTTTCAATAATAATTGCGGAAACCTTGGGGCGTCCCTCGCCCTGATCGCCTATCCGGCAGAAAAGAATCGCGATATCGCAGGCATCACCATGCATGATGAAAATTTTCTCGCCGTTGATAACAAACTCGTCGCCCTCAATTATGGCTACTGTCTGCTGATTGGCGGCATCGGAGCCGGCCTCACGCTCGGTCAGAGCGAAAGCGGGGATAAGTTCACCGCTGGCGCATTTGGGAATATATTTTTTCTTCTGCTCTTCATTGCCGTAGGCATAAATTGGAAAGATGGCCAACTCCGGAACAGCCGCCAGAAGGCCGGTCGGGGCGTCATAATAGCACAGTTCTTCGATCAGGGTGATATATTC
Source organism: Candidatus Zixiibacteriota bacterium (assembly GCA_030642025.1). Classification (GTDB taxonomy): domain Bacteria; phylum Zixibacteria; class MSB-5A5; order GN15; family PGXB01; genus DAOWOO01. Next base: position 1,414 of record DAOWOO010000439.1, read on the forward strand.
GATATCGGAAGACCCGCCGCCGCCGTATTCCTTCGGCATGGCAAAACCGATCAATCCGGCATCGGCCAGTTTCTTATAATATTCCCTCGGAAAGGTTTCTTCCCTGCGATCCAGTTCCTGATAGACCGGTATGATTTCCTTTTCCGCGAATTCCTTCACGCGATCCCGGACCGCCTGTTGCCGGGGGTCTGCATTATATCTCATTTCTCCTCCAGTATTGTAAATTAAGCGGCCGCCGATCCTTACAAGATCGGCCACGACTTTACATTATGTCTTCTTTTCCTCTACGTTTACCGACATTCTCGCGGACGAATCGTATCGTCTCCTCGGTAGTTGCTCCGGGCGTAAACAGATGGGCAACTCCCTGCTTTTTCAGCGCGGCGATATCTTCATTGGGGATTATGCCGCCGCCGAACAGGATAATATCGCCGGCCTTATTCTCATCGA
>DAOWOO010000274.1 GCA_030642025.1 Candidatus Zixiibacteriota bacterium
ACTATGTATTTCCGATAGACAAGGGTCGTCATTCAGGTTTTCTGCCATTCAAGTTCGGCAATTTCGAGCAGGGTGATCGTTATCTTGAGAATGTCGGATATTACTGGGCCGCTTCGGAGTACTGGGACGCCCGGACATCGCTGTCATACCGTGAGGATTTCGGGGTTACGTATAACGGAATGCTCCGTTATAATCTACGTTATGTCCTCTCCGGCTCGGTATCGGGGTCATACGGAACCAACACTTTCTATGATGCCGATTTCAACGAGGTTAAAAACCGCCGGTGGAATGTCCGGTTCAATCATAATCAGACCGTGACGCCGACTTTCAAGATAAAGGCCAGCGGCAATTTCGTCTCAGACAAGAGCTACTACTCCGATTTCTCCTCCAATGATGAAGATCGCCTTAACCGTAATCTGCGAAGCCAGATTGCTCTGTCAAAACGCTGGGGTAACGCTTCAATCAGCGCCCAGTTCGTGCACAGTGTTGCTCTCGATCAGGAAAGCCGCACCGACGAATTCCCGTCGGCTTCAATTTCCTTCCCGTCGCGGCCTCTGTTCGGCGCCCCGGATAAAGACGACCCGAATCAAAAGCGCCACTGGTATCACAATATATACCTGAGCAGTTATCGGACCAGCATTCGCAATTACAGCCGACGGGATACGAAAGATGACGGTACCCGGACGCGTAAAGAATATTTGACTGTCGATCACTCCTCCGGGCTGTCGGTGCCTTTCTCGATATTTAAATACTTCCGTTTCAGTGTTAATTTGCCGTATCGGGAAACATGGTACAAGGTTCTCAAGACTGACCAGAGTGTTGCCAAGGGAATTGATGCAAATGAATACTATCGGCGTTATGCTTACAGCGCCTCGGTTTCGACCCGTACAGATTTATACGGCACGTTTAATTTTAACATTTTCGGCTTTCAGTCTCTACGCCATGTTTTAACACCGGCCGTCAGTTTTTCATGGCGCCCCGATATAACCAAAAACGATCTGTTGAAATCGTATACCGGCGCAGGTGGGGGAGGCTCAAGGGAAAGCAAAACCATGTCCATGTCACTTCAGCAGATATTCCAGGCTAAGGTGAAATCGGGAGAGGAATCGAAAAAGCTGAACCTTTTGACCATCAATAGTAATGTATTCTATGATTTCAACGCCGAGGGCCGCAAACTTTCTCTTTTAACGACCAGCGCCCAGACGACCCTTTTGAAAAACATCATGCTCTTTGCCCGGATAACTCATGATTTATATAAACCGGGAACCGATGAACTGAGTCTGCTGTCCCCATATCTTCTCAGTTTCGATATATCAACAGCATTTAATGCCCGGGGGATTTTCGGTAAGTACCGGGCTGAATCGCTGTGCCCTGACCCCGACTGTGATGAGGGAGTGTCAGAGTTTTCCGACCAGACTTGGAATCTTAAGGTGAAGCATTATTACCGCGAATCCGGACGAGGTTCCGCTTTTACCAAAACCCATACGGTCGATTTCAGCGCCGAAATCATTCCAAGTCCTAACTGGAAATTCCGCTACCGGCAGTATTACTATATTCAGGGCGACCGGACGGTTAAGCGAACTATTGAAGTAGAACGCCGACTGAACTGCTGGCACGGGAAATTCCGGTGGAATATCGACGGTTCAAATCCGGGGTACGGTTTCGTTATTAACCTTATCCAGATTCCCGATATCAGGTTCCAGAAATCGGAGTCAGGCATTCAGACCTCATTTTTCTAAGGCCACTGACTGTATGCGGCTCTGAAGGCCTGTTGTTAAGCCTTTTTTCTGACATTGTTGGTATTTTTTTGTTGACACTTATTCAATCAAGCTTGTTTTTAAAATTATTAAGGATATTAAACCATAAACCCTTAGAGTAAAGGAACTGTCTTATGACCAAGGAAGAGATGATTGCCAAAATCTCCGATGAAGCGGGAATTAACAAACGTCAGGCCTCCGATGCGCTGAAAAGCTTCTTCGGTAATGTCTCCATGTCTCTGAAGAAGGGCAAGAAAGTCAGTTTTGTCGGCTTCGGCACCTTCTCGGTCAACAAGCGTAAGGCCCGTATCGGACGCAATCCTCAGACCGGAGCCAAGATCAACATTCCGGCCACCAAGGTACCGCATTTCCGCGCCGGTAAAACACTTCGCGATGCCGTGAAGAAGTAAGACACCTTTTATTATGTGATTTCAGGGCAGAGTGCAAGCTCTGCCCTCTTTATTTTTGTTGACCAAACCGTTCAATGCGTCTAACTTATATGTCGCAAGAAGTGAGTATTTATGGCTGCCAGAAAGAAAAACGATAATTCAAACGAAAAGAAACGAAAACTTTTGGGGATTCTGTTAATCCTGTTTTCGGTGCTGCTGTTGATCTCACTGGCGACTCATTCATTATGGGATGATCGGAGAATCGCCTCGCATGATAATCCCCTGACCGTTGATTACCGTAACCAGGTTGGTGGGGTCGGGGCGCTGTCATCATACCTGTTTTTCTTTTTCTTCGGATGGCTGTCTTTTTTTGCCGCATTATTACCGGTGTTATCGGGATTGTTTTATCTAAATGTCGAATGGCGGGGAAAAATTACACCCGCCTTCTGGTTTTTATTTTCAGTGAGTATACTGGCAACGATGATGACCAATGTATATTTGATTCATCACTCTCCGTCCACGATTAACTATACCAATACCAACGGCGGGTATTTATTATACTTCCTGACCCTTTTTATAATGAAAATCGTCGGCGCCACCGGCTCCTTTGTATTTCTGGGAGCGGGTATTATTGCCTGGCTGATAATTATCGGGCATAAATACGATTCTCTTTCTACAAGGATACTCCCGCCGATTGATCGACTTGTGGACCGAGGTTGCCAGGCGGTGAAGGAAGCTGTCTTGAGCATTCCTGGCCATATAGCTGGAATTTTTAAAAGACGGCCCAACGATTATAACGATAATTATGATGCCGATGTGTCTGATGACACAATCGACCCTGCTTCAGCCGAAACGGAAAAATCGACCATAAGAAGTGAACAGCTAAATAAATCGAATGAAAAGATTCACAGGGAAAAACCGGGGAAGAAAGTTACGCTTAAAAGAAAACCGGCGGCGATCGGTACCGAGACCAAGGATTACAAATTCCCCGTGCTTGATTTACTCAGTGATAATCCCGATGCCGGACTGACCGTCAGTCCCGACGAACTTGCCGCCACCGCCAGAGCTCTTAAAGATACACTTCAAACATTCGGTGTAACCATCCAGGGCGAAATAACTGAATCGCCCGGTCCGGTGATTACGCGATATGAATTCAAGCCATCAGCCGGCATTAAAGTCAGCCAGATTATAAACCTGTCCGATGATTTGGCTTTGGCCTTGAGAGCCAAACGTATACGGATTGTTGCGCCGATTCCCGGAAAGGCGGCGGTAGGTGTTG
>DAOWOO010000130.1 GCA_030642025.1 Candidatus Zixiibacteriota bacterium
ATCTGCGAAGAGTATCGATCAAGTATTTCGCCGATTATATCGCTCGGTTCGCTATTATCTATAAAAAGCCTTTTCCATATGTAATAATTAAGCAGGTTCCATAATAACATGGCCGTCGGTGTGTCTGTAACCTGCAAAGATTTCATCAGGGCGGGATCGTACATCTCACCGGCCATATCGACAATCGGCTGAAAAAGCGTATCTTTTAAAGCCCAGTATTTCGGCGGGAAACCGAAACTGCGCTTGGGGCGGCTGATCAGGCTCTCCGGGATGGAATTGCTTCGCAACAGATAACGAATCAGGAATTTCTTTTCCCGCACCTTGAGTTCCCACGGAAGCGACATTAAATAAGTAATTAATTCCGGATAAGCAAATGGGAAATGGAGCGCTATCCCCTTGCTTTCGGCCAGCTTGCCCCAGATCGACATGGTGGACGACGACTGGCACAGAAAATAGACCGCTGAGACCATATCAAGTATAGACGAACAGTTAAACTGTCGTAAAAGATTCCGGCGACGGCCGACAATATCATCCTCAGTGCATGAAAACAGAGATTTAACCAGATCGATATCGGCATACTGACCGGCCAGCCAGAGATAATGCCGCCGGCCCTTAAGCCCGATATCAAACGCCTGCGACAGCATCTTTAAACGGTAATTATCGGGATTTCGTGATCCCAGAAATAACCGGTACAGGGCGTGCGCACCGGTATTGCGGAATAAACCCAATCTCTTCGAGTTTTTATAGTACCAGCCATGCTGATCATTACCGAACAACCCGTCGGCGCTTTCACCGCAGAGAAATACAGTATTGTCTGATGAACGACAATGTTCAAAAAGAAGATAAAGCATCACCGATTGCAGATGATCAATCGGTTCCTCGTTATGATAAATGCTCTCCACCAGCCCGGACAGGTACCTTTCCGCCGTACCTTTGTATATATCATGTTTCAGGTTCAGATGATCGGCCATGGTCAGAGCATATTCCTCTTCGCCGTCATCCCTGTTTATGAAGGAAAAACTGGTCGATACTGAACTGATACTGTCATCGATTTTTACACCAAGCGCAGCCAGAAGTGATGAATCGGCACCCCCGCTGAGCAAGACACCCCGGCTCGAATATGGCTCGAAGGCGCCTTTTATAGAATTATGGAGCATACTGTTGATTTTAACCGATATTTCCGAAGGTTCAAAAGAGCCCTCATATGGCCGTCGACTGAATTTCATAAAACGGTTAACAAGTACCCTGCCTCCGGAGAGATCTAAAACCTTCAGCTCTCCCCCCGACAGACGATAAACATCGCGGCAGAATGTCCGTGGCGCCACCAGAATTCGATAAGTGTAATACTCCGGGAGAACGGAATCATCAGGAACCATCGGGGCTCCGTATTTTTTCAACAGTCTCATGTGGGTTGAAACATACAGAACGTCTTCTCCGGCATGGTAAAAGACCGGACGACTGTTGGTAAGATTCCTGAACAGGATTGCCTTTTCTTCATTCGAGTCGATCACGACAAGGGACAACAGGTCATTGTTCACATCAGGGACATATTTATCATTTCCTGATAATTGAGAGATTATTTCCCTAATCTCGGCTGACTCGATCGGAACGATTGACTCGCCTATGACAACTTTGGCATCAAATTCATAATGGAATGAGTAAAGCTTCGATATCTCGGTGATGATTTCCAGTTTCCCCATAGTGCATGTCCGGCCACCGGCGGGGGATGACACGCCGGTGTTCTTGCCTGATTTATCGATCAATGTTGCCCTTACCAAAAACACTTCTGTCAATCCTCTGATTTCACAACACCGTCTTGTTGATTGTAAAACGGTATTTCCCTGATTTTAGCGGTGCTATGGTGTCCATAAAATCAATTTTTATTTCGACTTTTGGTCCCAGCTTTTCCTGTATCGTGGTTACTATCTGTTCGGGATCAAAATAGCTTCCGGACGATACGATTTTTATTAAAAGATTCTTTTCAGTCTCCTGAATCACCTGGAATTGTTTGACACCAGGCTGACCGTAAAACAGGTGGGTAAAATACTCGCCGTGAATGAATTTGCCGCCGAATGTCAGGATATCGGATGAACGGCCGGTTATCTTCTCAAGCAGAGGGTACCCCCGTCCGCAGGAGCACGGTTCTGTTTTTCTAATACCCATATCACCGATCAGGTAACGTATAAACGGAAATGTATAGTTGGTCAGATCGGTCACGGCCAGGTATCCCATTTCACCATCGGGAAGCGCAAGGCCATTCTTATCGACCACCTCGATTATTCGCCCCGAGGCCGAAACATGAAGCCCCTCATGAGCCGGACATTCCGCCGCCAGGTTGTTAACCTCGCGGGAACCGTAAAAATTATAGACTTTAGTTCCGAACACCTTCTCAATATCGCTCCGCTGATAATCATAGAGCATCTCCGCCGATGATTTAACCGCCGCCGGCCTGATACGGTATTTCCCGGTACTGTTGATATATTTGGCCGCCAGGTGCAATGATGATGCATACCCAAAAATGTAATGTGGTTTGAACGACTGCAACTCCTTTAGAAACCTGTCGAGAGCGGCCTCATCCACATTAAACGAATTCAATATCCGCAGGCGTTCCATTTTCAAGGCCAATTTTTCTTTGAATGAATATTCATGAAAATCCCGATCGGCTCCCCAGAACACTGCCGTCCGATCACCCTTGGCCACACCCATCCACGATAACGATAAATTCTCCATCGCCTGTGAAAAGGTTCGATACCATTGGTCATGGTAGAAGACCACAGGGTTACCGGTTGAGCCGCCGGAGGCGTCTTCGTAAACTCCCTCGCATCCGGAGCACACTATCTCTTTGTAATTATCCTGCAAATCGTCTCGGGTCAGAAGCGGCAATCTTGAGAGGTCGCCGATTGACGCAATATCATGGGGATTGTCAATTACGCCCTTCAGCTTTTCGCGATACCATGCTGATTTTTCAAGCGCATGGGCCAGGATTTTCCTGAAACGCTCTACCTGGAGTCTTTGCAGTTCCTCGGCAGACAACCACTGCTCTTTTTGCAGAGAGTTCAGAATATCATACTGCCGGTCGCCTTTTAGTCCGGCTTTTAGCCGCAGATATTTTCCGTATATTCCTGTGTACAGGTTGCCCATAACTGACGGTACCCTTTCCCGGGTCGCTATGATACCTCTATTCTTTCATTCGCCGTTTCCGACTCAATCACGGCGATTTTGCTCTCGCGATAGATCGACTCCATTGCAATAGTCAGTGCGGCCATCATATACCAGGTATATCGGTAGAGGCTGTGCCCGAACATTCCTGATACAAACAGGCTTATCAATGATATTATGAACGCATTTCCGAATAGCATAATCCACCGGTATCGCTCGGAATTGCGAGTCTCGGTAATAAGTCTCTTCAGTTTACGGAGGAAATTATAAATAAAACCCCCGAACCAGACGAGAAACCCGATTATTCCGGTGGTCGCCATTAGTTGTATATATAAATTATGGGCCTGCATCCATCGGGTACGGCCGAACTCTCCTGAGCCCAGAGCCGACATAAACGCCCCGGCGCCGACACCGATGACCGGTCGGGCCACGATCATTTTCAAACCATCGCCCCATATCTCCCAGCGACCCGAGGATGTTTCATTGATATCCTCGATTTCCGTGAGAGTTTGATACCGCATTTTATACTGCTCGGGAAGCAGAAACCATCCCAACGGCAGTAAAATTATCATCAGGGCCACCAGAACGGCTTTTTTTCGTGTAAAGAAAAACCCCGCCACCAAAACCGCCAGGAATGCCACCATACCGCCCCGCGAAGCAGTGATAGCAATCATCGCCGCCATGGCGAGGCCCAAAACCGACAGAACCACCTTCAACAGCCAGTGCCGAAAATAAAACACCGAGGCAAATACAATCGGAATCGTTGTAGCCAGAGTGTTGGCCAGGGTATTGGGATCACCGCCCGCGGAAGTACTTCCCTGCATCCGGTCAACACCCATGGTATGTATGAAACTTCCGGACATGTAGGCATAGAAAGCATCGAAGGCCATGTAGGCTATCAACAGATAGAAAACAAACATAAAGGCTATGTATTTTCTTCGAGTATCGACGATAGAAACAATCAAATAGAAAAATATCAGGATTTTAATAAATCCCTGGCAGGTCTGCGCGGTCAGCACCTTATCATATGATGTAAAGATCGACAGGTACATAACGGCCAGAAAGGCCACCAATCCGAGTGTGATTCTGTCCCGAGGTATGATGACTTTTCCATCCACCACTTTCTGCCGGATAATTATCACAATCAAAACAAAAACCCCTGTCAGAAGTTCCACTCTCATCGGAGCCAGGGCCGGATACAGTTCTCCCGGACGCAAAAGAAAGATTATCAGGTACGACAGCAAGCCCCAGATAGGATATTTTATTATCACTACCACATTGGCAATCAGGATGATGGCGGCGAAGATAATCAGGGGATGTACAAACAAGGCCACAATGCCGGCGGATATCGATATAAATCCCAGAAACAGCCACCATAGCTGGGACGACTTGATTATTTGTTTGCCGTGTTCAACCATGCCATCTTATTGCTTTTTAATTGAGTTCTCTTTCCGCATTTTGCCCGGGATAAACCCGCCAAGTTTTTCGGTCAGCTTTTGTCGATCATCCGGACTCAGGACAAACCAGTAAAAACCGACCAGCATTATTATCGTCATCACGGCACAATCGAAAATCAGGGCAATCCAATTGTCAGGCGTGATAAGTCTTGACATAAGATACGCCGGTGGAAGGACAAACAAAGCCGAAAATGCCAGCGACTTCGCGGCGGTGAAATAAAACTGTTTTACATCGGCCGACATAACACGATAAAAAACAATCGGATAAACCAGCGTATAAATAATTACCTGGGGAATCGCCGTTCCCAGCGCCACTCCCCATATACCATACGGCCCGACCAAAAGCAGTGACAGACCGATATTCGAAACCGCTTCAATACCCAGAATATAAAGAGCAATCTTATGCCTCGATATGCCGAATAACACGGAGTTGGCAATCATCTGCGGAAAGTAAATTGCTCCGGCAATAATAAGAGTATACAGTATTCGAACAGCCGGGGCGAAATCATCCCCCACCCAGAGAAGAATAAACTGCCCGCCGAAAAACAAAATAGCAATAAGCAGATATCCGG
>DAOWOO010000096.1 GCA_030642025.1 Candidatus Zixiibacteriota bacterium
ATCGTGCCGTCAATCAGCCCTTTAATAACCGCTTTTACATCTCGTTGTGTTCTCAGCGGCGGATTGACACGCCGGTTAGTATTAAATTCCTTTCCGATTTCCTCATCGGGGAGCGTGAAATGATGCGGCGTGGCCTCGGCCGTTACCTTAACTCCCTCGGCCTTGGCGGTACGTATCGCCTTGACCGCTCCGGCGGTTGAGACATGGGCGATATGCACCCGTCCGTTCACCGATTCGGCCAGCTTGATATCCCGGAGTACGGCTATTTCTTCGGCTACCGCAGGGGATCCTTTCATCCCGAGTCGGGTGGATTGAAACGATTCATTCATTACGGCCCCGGCGGAAAGAAAATTGTCCTCGGCATGAGTGATTACCGGAATATCAAACATCCTGGCATACTCCAGCGCCCGACGCATAATCTCCGGATTCTGTACATAATAGCCGTCGTCACTAATTGCCACCGCTCCGGCCTTGACCAGATCACCGATCTCGGCCAACTCCTCTCCTTTTTGCATCTTAGTTACGGCGCCGATGACAAACACCCGCGCAATAGCCTCCTCGGCGCGGGACAGGACAAATTTCACGGTTTCCTGGTTGTCAATTACCGGAAAAGTGTTGGGCATACAACATACCGACGTGAATCCGCCCGCCGCCGCCGCCTCACATCCGGAAACGATTGTTTCCATATCCTCGCGCCCCGGCTCGCGGAGATGGACATGCATGTCAATTAGCCCGGGAACAACCAGTAATCCTGACGCATCAATAACATTTCCGCCGGGTTGTGATGCCATCGGCTTTTTCGACCTTTCCGATTCGGTGGCGATTTTACTTATCCGGCCGTCCTTGATATAAATATCCGCTTCTTTCCCGAAACCAAGGGCGGGATCGATAATCCGTCCGCCAGCGATAATCAAATCATGTGATGTTGCGCTCATCTCAACCCTCTTGTTCTTTCTTGCCGGATAGCAGGTATAGCACCGCCATGCGGATCGCCTGCCCATTGGTCACCTGTTCAAGAATAACTGATGATTCATGATCGGCCACCTCGGGCGTAATCTCAACACCCCGGTTCATCGGTCCGGGATGCATGATGGTAAAGTTCTTGTTGAGCCGCTTCAATCTCTCACCGGTCATACCAAACAGATTGGTGTACTCCCTTTGCGAGGGAAGCAGCCCGGCCTGCTGGCGCTCCAGTTGGATACGCATGATATTGACCACATCGGCGCCGTCAATGGCCTCATCAAGATTGGTATATACATCGACTCCGAATTTTTCCACTTCGTACGGCAGAAGTGTTGACGGGCCACACACGGCCACCGAAGCACCCATCGTCTTCAAACCCCAGATATTGGAGCGTACCACTCGTGAGTGTTTGACATCGCCGATCAGGACCACCCGGAGTCCGGCAAGTTTGCCGCATTTTTTCCGGATTGAGAAAAGATCAAGAAGTGCCTGGGTCGGATGCTCATGAGAGCCGTCACCGGCATTGATTATATTGGACTCAACACAGTGAGTAAGATAGTAAGGCACTCCGGCCGAGGAATGCCTGACCACGACCATGTCGATTTTCATCGCCTCAATATTACGCACGGTGTCTTTCAGGCTTTCACCTTTTTTTACCGATGAAACCAAGGGTGAGAAACCGATTGTATCGGCTGATAGTCGCTTTTCCGCCAGTTCAAACGAAATACGGGTTCTGGTTGACGACTCATAAAAAAGATTAAGCACGGTGACCCCGCGAAGGGTGGGAACTTTTTTTATCGGCCGGTCAATAATCTCACGAAATGACTCGGCGGTATCGAGTATCAGGTTGATTTCGTCGGCAGTTACATTTTCCAAGCCTAATAGATGTCGGGAGTGAAGCTTCATTCTTTCTTCCTCCCCTTGTTTTCCGTTTCCGCTTTAAGCGCCGCCTTTTCGGCCACTACCACTTCCCGGTCATCGCGTTCACCCAGCCGCACCAAGACCCGGTCATCTTTTGAGGTGGGAATATTTTTGCCTACATAATCGGGTCTTATCGGGAGTTCCCGATGTCCCCTGTCGATTAGTACCGCCAACTGGATAGAACGGGCGCGCCCGAAATCAACAATAGCGTCAAGCGCCGCCCGGATAGTCCGGCCCGTGAAAAGAACATCATCCACCAGTATTACATTGCGGTCAACAACATTAAAAAGTATCTCTGTCCGCTGGATAATCGGCTGATCGAGCTTGCCGTGAACATCATCGCGATAAAGGTTGATATCCAGAAGTCCAACCGGAATATCGACACCTTCAATTTCTTTAATCTTACCGGCAATCCGCTTGGCCAGGTCGGCCCCCCTGGTCAGGATTCCGATTATGACCAGCGTGTCGGCACCGTCGTTCTTCTCAAGAATTTCATGAGAAATCCTTGTGATAGCACGCTCAATCCCCTTTTTATCAAGCAGGGTTTCCTCGGCAACTTTACCCAAAACGCCTCCTGTCATGTGAACAAATCATACAATTAGATATATCGTGATAGAAATAATTCAAGGTGCGGGTTTTTATTTTCGGATGTAATATATATTGGGCCGTCATCATACTCCTTTAGCCGTCTCTCCGGGCGACCTTAAAAGGTTCAATGTCGATTATACTGATTTTTTCATGTGTGTCAAGGGAGAACTGAAAGGTTTTATGAATTCTCCGGGATATTTTACCATCGGTCAGGATGTATTTGTAATTAAGATCATCTTCCCAAATGTTCGGCCAGGGCAGTCTCAGAAAAGAATCTTATATTCTCAAATTCTTTAGTCTGGTAGGAAATTATCTCCGGGGTGGAAAGATAATCGAAATAGTCTTCGGTTGCAAAAAACCCGGTCTTGTCCTTTTTAATTATTATGCGGCCCTGATCCAGCGCAATGATCGAGTCGGCAAGACTGAAAACCACGTCTCCGTAATGGGACACTATCACCACCCCGATGCCGTGGTGATGGAGTTTGTCAACCATAATGCTAAACTGCTCAATCCCCATCCGGTCAAGCGCGCAGGTGGGCTCGTCAAAGAAAACAAACTTGGGCCGAAGCGACAAAATGGTGCCGAAGGCCAGTCTTCGTTTTTCACCGCCCGAGAGTGTAAAGGGGTCCCGATTGGCAAACTGTTCTTTAGAAAAACCTACCAGCCGGTAGCATTCATCAACCAGAGAATCTATATCGTTCACGCCGACATTTTCCGCCCCGAACCTTAACTCCTTATCGACCGTATCAAGGAAGAACTGCCGTTCCGCCTGCTGGAAACAGACAGCCAGATCTCCGGGTTCGGGAGAAAACCCGCGGCAGATAATCTTTCCCTTCTCAGGTTTGAGTAGCCCCGCCAATAGCTGGATTAAAGTGGTCTTGCCGCTTCCTGACGGCCCGACAATGGCATAGATTCCGCCATTATCAAGCGACAGATTAATCCCCTCGAAAATAGGATTTTCTTTATCGTAGGCAAAATGAACCGAATCAAGGATGATTTCCTTTTTTCCGGCGGCATGATTGCTTTTGTCGTCAGACAACAGTTTTTTTCTGGGGAAACCGACCCTGGTTTTAATCCGGTATTCAAGGGGAACATCCACGCCGGTTTTCAGGCATAATTCAGTTTGCGAATAAACCGATTCAGGAGAACCGTCAAGCAGTATCCGGCCGTTTTCAAGAAGAATAACACGGTCGAATTGTTCGGCGATACAGGCATATTGGGTAATGCGGAGGACGGTGATATCGCGGTTCTCCTCAAACAAACACCGCATGGCTTCATCGAGAAGTCTGCGGCCGGATTCATCGAGGTATGACCCCGGCTCATCGAAAATCAGAATATCCGGTTCGACAACCATCACTGCCGCCAGGGCAAGCTTTTGCTTTTCGCCGCCGGAAAGCTCAGAGGTAAGCCGGTTTTGAAAACCTGAAAGTCCAAACTGGAAAATAACCTTCTGCACTCTTACCCTTAGCTCAGATTGCGGGACATTCATGTTTTCCAGCGAAAAAGCTGTCTCACGTTCAACGGTGGTGGATATCAACTGGTTATCCGGATTTTGAAATATCAGGCCGACCTTCCGCTTGAGAAGCTTGCTTTCATTTTCATCGGACGGGTCCAGCCCGTCCACGACCACCCGCCCTTCAGTTGCCTTCAAAATGCCGTTTACAAGTAAAGCCAGGGTCGTTTTGCCGGAGCCGTTATTACCGATAATGGCCAGGCGTTCCCCCTTTTCAACCGAGAACGACAAATCTTCAAGCGCGGCCGTGCCGTCCGGGTAGCGGTATGTCACATTTTCAAACCGTATCATTGTTCAGGAAGAAAGCAAAAAAAACGCCGATGGTCAACCGCGACCATCGGCTGGTATCATTCCGAACGATAATCTCTATCCGGTAAAGCAGATATCCTGTTCGCGAGCGGCTTTGACCTCATCAAGCCGCCGCACCGGGGTATTGTACGGCGCCTGCTGAAGTTTTTCGGGATCAGTATCGGCTTCTTTTGAAATATCAATAAGCGTCTCGGCGAATTTCTCCAGAGTCCGACGGCTCTCGGTTTCAGTCGGCTCTATCATAAACGCTTCCGGCACAATAAGCGGAAAATAGACTGTCGGGGCATGAAATCCAAAGTCAAGAAGCCGCTTGGCGATATCCAGGGCCTTGGCACCTTTTTTCTTTTGGCGATTGCAGGAAAGAACAAATTCATGCTGGCAAATCTGTTTGTACGGCATGTCGAATTCATCGTGTAAAAGCGCCTGAAGGTAATTGGCGTTTATAATGGCATTTTCGGAGACTTCCCGAAGCCCAACCCCACCGAGAGTTCTTATATAGGCGTAAGCGCGCACCATATTGGCAAAATTGCCGTAAAACGAGTGCATCCGGCCGATTGATTTGGGACGATCATAATCAAGGAAACAGCCGTTACCGTCCCCCGGGACACGAGAAACAACCGGTACCGGCAGGTATTGTTCGAGTTTCTTTACCACACCAACCGCCCCGGCGCCCGGACCGCCGCCGCCATGCGGGGTTGAGAGGGTCTTATGTAAATTGAAATGGAGAATATCAAACCCGATTTTGCCCGGCTGGATAATTCCCATCTGCGCATTGAGATTGGCGCCGTCCATGTAAACAAGTGCTCCGGCACCATGCACAATCTCGGCAATCTTTTCGATATTGGATTCGAACAGGCCCAGCGTATTCGGATTGGTCAGCATCAGTGCGGCAGTATCCTCATCAATGGCCGCTTCTATCGTCTCGGGCGAAATGATACCATCTTCATTAGATTTAATCTGCACCGTCTCATACCCGGCCAGCCGCGCCGAAGCAGGGTTGGTACCGTGCGCCGAATCGGGAGTCAGAATATATTTTCTGACATTGCCCCGGTCGCGATGATAGGCGCGGGTAATTAAAAGACCCGTTAATTCTCCCTGCGCCCCGGCTACCGGCTGAAGGGAAATCCGATCCAAGCCGGATATTTCCTTGAAGTACTCGCCCAGTTCATACATTAATTCCAGTGATCCCGTCATCGTCCTAAGCGGTGCCAGCGGATGCTGCCCGGTAAAGCCGGGCAGGGCGGCCGCCTTTTCGTTCAGCTTGGGATTGTATTTCATGGTGCATGAACCAAGCGGATAGAATCCCTTATCGATATGATGGTTTTTCACCGACAGCCCGATATAATGCCGCATCAATTCGCCCTCGGTTATCTCGGGCAGGGCTGTATCATCACTCCGGCGGTGTTTTTCAGGGATTAATTCCAGGAGCTTGTCTTCAGGTGTCGCTGTATCGGGCAACGGGCATCCGATTACGCCCGGCGACGATTTCTCATAGATCAATGTCGGTTCATTCATGATGTCACTTTTTTATAGTCTAATTCTCTTCTTCTTCAGGAGGCGGTGGGTTTTTCAATTTCTCAACCTGGGACTGGGCATAGCTTGTATCCGGGCTCTCGGGGTGATGCTTTAAAAACCCTTCAAACCATTCAATCGCTTTGGTCGTATCGCCCATCTTTCGGTAGGTTATAGCCGTCCAGATTTCAGCATCGGCGGCTGTTTCAAGGCTCTCGAATGTCTCCATAACCAGGCCGAATTGCG
>DAOWOO010000272.1 GCA_030642025.1 Candidatus Zixiibacteriota bacterium
GATGGGGCCCCAGGAGGTGATTTTCAGGGCCAACGTGCTGGTGGGGGTGGCTGGTATGGAAGGCGCTCTGGCCAGCGTTATCGGGGGTCTGGTGGACCGGCCGGTTATTGCCGTGCCGACCAGTATCGGCTATGGAGCCAGTTTCGACGGATTGGCGGCGCTTTTGTCGATGTTGAACTGTTGCGCCCCGGGAGTTACGGTAGTAAATATTGACAACGGCTTTGGAGCAGGTTATTTTGCAGGCTTGATTAACCAAATGGGGAATTGAAAATGAAAACTGTCTATTTTGATTGTTTCTCCGGTATCAGCGGTGATATGATTTTAGGGGCGCTGGTCGATGCCGGACTGGATCTGGATGTTCTGAAATCAGAATTATCCAAACTGAATCTCACGGGCTATGAAATCAAGGCTGATAAAGTTGTCAAAAAAGGGATTACCGGAACCAGGGTTGAGGTCACTGTTACCGGCGAGCAGAAACACCGGCACCTGGGAGATATCCTCCGGATTATAGAAGAGAGTGGTTTAAAACCGGATATCAAAAATATCAGCAAAAAGATATTTACCAACCTGGCCGCCGCCGAGGCCAAAATTCACAACACGGATATAAAAAAAGTACATTTTCACGAGGTCGGCGCGGTGGATTCCATCGTGGATATTGTCGGCACCGTGATTGGACTGAAGGAACTCGGTATCGAGAATGTCTATGCCTCGAAAGTGCATACCGGTTCCGGGTTCGTGGACTGCCAGCACGGTCGCATGCCCGTCCCGGCCCCGGCCACGGCGGAGCTTTTGAAAGAAATTCCGGTTTATTCTTTGGGGATAGAGTCCGAGCTGACTACCCCCACCGGTGCGGCAGTGCTCAAATCCCTGGCGCTTGATTTCGGCGCTATGCCGGCGATGCGGATAAGCGCTGTGGGATACGGCGCGGGGTCGAAAGAGTTCGAGGAACTGCCCAATTTACTTCGCGTCTATCTCGGTGAGGTCAACTTGGATCGGTACGAGAATGACGAGGTTGCTCTTATCGAGACCAACCTGGATGACATGAACCCGGAGTTCTTCGAATATGTCACGGAACGGCTGATGGCCGAGGGCGCGCTCGATGTTTACACCGTCCCGATTATTATGAAAAAGAGCCGGCCCGGAGCGATACTCAACGTTTTATGCGAGCCGGGTAAGACAGATGAACTGTTGCCGATAATCTTTGCCGAGACCACTACTCTGGGCGTAAGACTTCACCGCGTAGAGCGGCGGAAACTAGCCCGGAAAATTATTAAGGTCGAGACGAAGTATGGTATGGTGCGGGTAAAAATAGGGCAGACGCTCGGCGAAGGACCACTTATTCGAAATATCACCCCGGAATATGAGGACTGTAAAAAAATCGCCCGGGAAAATAATGTTCCACTCAAGAATGTCTTCGACGAGATAAAACGAGCCGCCGCTAATAAATTGACGCAGGATAATATTTAACTCTCTGAAAAAAATCAGGTAAACGGCTTATCGCTATTTCTTAAACCGGAAACTGATGGCGTCCTCGGGGCAGGTGTTCATGCACTCACCGCACGAGGTACAATCAGGAATCACACCTTTTTCCTCTTTCTCGTAAACCAGCTTATGAATGGTCGGACAGGGGCTTTTGGCCTCGCAGTCGCCGCACAGGGTGCATTTGGTATGGTCCACCCGGATACGACCCGGGGCGATTTTCTCACACAGCCAGGTCAGCAGGCCGATAGGACAGATGAGGTAACAGAACGGCCGGTAGAGCACCAGGCTGGCCCCGACCAGGACAATCAACATCACGATAAAGGTGCCGGTCATGTTCCAGTGCAGGAGTTCGAAGAAATTTATGGACTCATAGATACTGTAGGAGGAATACATTCTCCAGGTCTGCTCGGTGACGTCGGCGCCCAAATCCCCCGCCAGGTATGCGATGTGGTCCTTCACCCAGAAGAAAGTCAGGATAAAGAGCAAAAGCAGGGCTACGCGAACGGCGTTAAAAGCGGTAAAATTGAAATTTTTGAATTTATATTTGAACGGAATTTTGTTTATCAAATCCTGGAAGGCGCCCAGGGGGCAGACCCAGCCACAGAAGATTTTGCGGCCGATCAGGCTGGGAACAAACATCGCCACTACCAGCGCGATAAAGGGCAGGAAGAATTGTCCGAAGGTAAACTTGAACATGAACAATTTGGTGATGGCGCACATCGGGCTCGGGTGCATGGGATAAAATTGTTCGATGCCGAACAGGACGAAAGCAATTATGAGCATGATGATTCGAATCCACAGTTTGGTCCAACCGGCGATCAAAAGCACCAGTGCTATAGCAGACATGATGAGAAAAGCCAGGTAACGCCCAGTCATCAGAAAATCCAGGAGACCCGGTTGACTGGGTCGTTCCGGCGGCGGCAGGAGGCCCTCCTCGGCTTCGGTCGTGGCGGCGTCTTCAGCCGTTACCGTTCCGGTTTGAAGACTGTCCCCGATGTTCTCCTGCGGTTCGGCCAGGAGACCCGTACCGGCTAAGAGCCAGCTCATCATTAATACAGATAAAATCAGTAGATATACTTTTTTGCTTTTCCCGTTCATTATATACTCTTGCTGTTGGTGTTTAAGCCTTCTGGGTAAACATATATCATGTGCCTTTATTGTCAAGTATAACTTGAACATGAAGGCTCTAGTCGGTTTTTTTATATTTATTATTTTAGGTTGACTTCAGTCGGATACAATATTTTCTTTATAAAATAACTCGGGAATACCAAATTGTTATTTATTTAATAACTACTGATGCAGACAGAAAGGAGGACAGGCGCTTATTTCTTTTTCTTTTCACTTAAATAGATAATAGAATCAATAATAAACTAATTAATAAAACTCTCTGGAGGGAGTAATGAAAAAGACCCTTATATTTTTAGTCATGCTGGTCATGTTTACCCTGGCGGCAACAGTCAGTGCCGATACCTATATCCGGCAGGCGACACATCAGGACGGTTTCCAGATGCAGGGGCAGACGATGGAGCCTACCGACGATACTACCATTACCTGGCTGACCAAAAACATGGCCCGTTCGGATTCCAAGGAAGGTACGATTATCTGGCGCACCGATAAGGACATGGTTTATATGCTCGACAACGAGAAAAAGGCCTACTCCGAAATGCCTCTTTCCAAGCTCGGTGATATGAAGGCGATGATGGGCCTGGATGATATGAGCGAGGAAGAAGCCAAGATGATGGAACAGCAGATGGCGCCGATGATGGCCATGATGCAGATCAGCGTTACTGTGACCCCGACCGAGGAAACCAAGAAAATCAGCGATTACAACTGCAAAAAGTATATCGTTGATATGAAAGTCGGGATGATGAACATGAAATCCGATTTCTGGGTCTCGAAAGATTTCGAGATGGATTACTCGGCGTTCAAGAACATGAACCTCTCGCAGATGCTCTTCATGCCCGGTTCCGATGACGCGA
>DAOWOO010000353.1 GCA_030642025.1 Candidatus Zixiibacteriota bacterium
GGAAACGGCCAACCCCCTCAGAGAACCGGTGCTCCGTGAGGTAATCAGCGTGTTGCAACTTTCAGAAGGAAGCCACGGACTGGATGCCGGGTGCGGGATTGGCCTTCCGACACAACTTCTTGCCGAGGCGGTAGGGCCGAACGGCCATGTAACCGGGCTGGATCTGTCAGCCGAGTTATTGGCTCATGCTGAAAAACTGGCACAGAAAGCAGGACTATCTGGTAGGTTGTCTTTCATAAAAGGTAATATCGAGAAATTACCTTTCGATGATAATAGTTTCGATTGGATATGGAGCGCCGATTGCGCCGGTTATCCGGCGTCGGATGAGCCGGATAAGCTGATAGCGGAGCTTGCCCGGGTTGCCAAACCGGGCGGCATAGTAGCAATACTGGCCTGGTCATTCGAAAGGCTTCTGCCCGGTTACCCGATTCTGGAGGCCCGGCTGAATGCGACCGCATCGGGTATTGCTCCATTTGTCAGCGGAAGAAAACCGGAGTACCATTTCCTTCGGGCATCCGGCTGGTTCAAAAAGGCCGGGCTGGTTGATATTGATTCATGCACTATTGCAGGAAGTGTGCATGCTCCACTCGACGAGAAAACAAATCGAGCCATGATATCATTTCTCCAGATGAGATGGCCGAATGTTCGGTCAGAATTATCAGAAGATGACTGGGCGCTGTATCAAGAACTCTGCCATCCGAAATCACCTGATTTTATTTTGAATTGTGACGATTATTACGCCTTTTTTACATACACGCTGTTTCTCGGGCGAGTAGCCGATTGAAAGATGCAGGGACAAATGCCTCTTCAATAAGCAACATTACTCTTGAATAACCGGGCGTTAATGAGGTATATTTAGTAGTAATAATTTCAGGCTGTTGTATAATTACCGGAAGGAGGATTGATTATGCCGTTCTGTCCCAAATGCCGTTATGAGTATGAATGGGGCGTGGGAACCTGTCCGGATTGTAATGAAAGACTGGTGGAAACATTACCGGACGAAAAGAATTCCATGTCGGAAAATCCCCCGGAGTATAAAGACTGGATTCAACTGGCGCGGCTGACTTCATATCAATCCGCCCAGATTATTGTGGAAGCTCTACGAGACAAAGATATTCCGGTAGTAATTCATTCCGGGGCCGGTTACTTCGGCCTGCTCGGACAAATGGGTCCCTCGTCGTTCCGCCCTATTGACGGAGCTTTTTCGATTATGGTGCCGCGTGAGTTTGTTGTCGATGCCGACCGCGAGGCCGAGGCAATTCTCGGCGACGAATGGAAAAATGCCCGGCTGGTCGATCTTGGTTGAATTAAACGGGAATTATATATCATAAACTGATTCAGAATCAGAAAAATATAACGGGCTTATACTTGCATAATAGATTATGATTGAATTTGATTTGAAAAACGGCGAAGAAAAAACCCTGGAATATTCGGTAGAGTCAAAGGCCAACTATTTTAGTATCGGTGTCGAAGGGGGCGGCGGTGTGAAGCTGTTTTTCACTCAGTCGTAGCAATAGATTTTTTTGGCATAATATTATTATGCCGCAGACCCTTGAAATTGGTTTTAAGTTTTATTAATTGATAAAACGATTAATAAACTCAAAAGGGTCTGGATATGTCTGAAAATAAAAAGCTCGGTTTCAATTCTCTGGCCGTGCACGGCGGATACCATGCCGAATCGGGGCCAGTCAATCCCCCGGTGGAGCGTTCATCAACCTATGTTTTCAAAAGCTGTGGGGACGGCGCGGCGCGGTTTACCTCGAAAAAGAAAGAGGGCATCTATTCCCGCCTTTACAACCCCGGATGCGATGCCCTGGAAAAGAAGCTGGCCGCTCTCGAAGGCGGTTATGGAGCCGTTACCACAGCTTCGGGGATGGCGGCGGTCGAAGCGATATATAACACCTATCTTGATCCCACCGGCCATATAGTCGCCACCAGCGCAGTTTATGGACCGTCACGTTCGATTCTTGAAAAGCAGACCTTCTATCACAAGTGGGGCGTTCGTGCGACTTTTCTGGATACGGCAGATATTCAAAAAGTCCGCGAGGCGGTCGAGATTCCGGGCACCAAATTAATTTATATCGAAACACCGGCCAACCCGACCCTGGCGATTACCGATATTGCCGGAATTGCCGAGGTGGCTCATAATGCGGGTATCAAGCTGGTTGTCGATAATACCTTCTGCTCCCCGTATCTGCAAAATCCTCTCAATCTCGGCGCGGATATTGTCCTGCATTCGATGACCAAGTCAATCGGCGGTCATGCCACCGCGGTCGGCGGGGTGCTGATTGCCAAAACCGAAGATGATTATTTTCTGCTTCGCAATAATATCATCAATCGCGGTGCAATTCTTTCGCCGGATAATGCCGACCTGTTCAACACCGGCGTCAAGACACTCGGTCTTCGGATGGAAAGAATGCAGGCCAATGCGACAGTACTGGCGCATTATCTTAAAAGCCATGACAAAATCGACTGGGTCAATTACCCCGGTTTCGAGAATCATCCGCAGTATGAACTGGTCAAAAGCGGTGTGCAGATGCGCGGTCCCGGAAGCATGATTACCTTTGGTGTCAAAGGCGGTTACGAAAAGGCAAAAAAACTGCTGGTTAACCGGGAGTTGATTACTCTGGCCGGGTCGTTAGGCGGGGTGGAACCATTGACACCACACCCGGCGCCGAGGCCGCGTGCCGGGGTACCCGACCGCGGACGCATAGCGGCTAATGTGACAGCCGATTCGGTACGGCCGGCGGCCGGATTGGACGAGAGTCAAGCTATAAA
>DAOWOO010000392.1 GCA_030642025.1 Candidatus Zixiibacteriota bacterium
GGGCCATCACACGGGGACAGTCGGCTGTTTTTTACGAAAATGACATCGTTCTCGCCGGCGGAATTATTGATTGAAATAAATTTGTTGAACACCGCCTTTTATACCTGTATATAGACTGCTAAGGGCAATATGAACTATATTAATGGCAATATATAATATTTAAAGTGATGGTTTTATGAAACGTCTTAAGAAGTTAATACTCTGGGGAATAGTTATAATAGTAATCCTAGCGGTGCTATGTGCCGCCGCCATTGCCCTGTTTTTCCCAAAGGAAGAGGTTAAAAATCTGGCTCTGGAAAGAATTTCATCGGTTCTGAATCGACCGGTCAGCGTTGAGACCATTTCAACCTCATTCTGGGGCGGTTTGGGTTTAAATCTTGAGGGAATAAGAATAACCAATCCTGATCGGTTTGATGAGGGATTATTTCTCGAAGCCAGAAGCCTTGATGTCAAGGTTCAGCTTTGGCCGCTTATAAAAAGGGAGATACGAATTGACCGGATTATTTTGGACAAGCCGGTTATTTTTGCCAAAAAACTGGCTGACGGCCGGGTAAACTATGATTTTTCATTAGCCGATACCTTGGCCCCGGAAGAAATCCGCCAAGCTTTGCCGGAAGATACCCGCCTGTCATCGGTAGCGGCGCTGACATTCGACAATATGACCATAAAAAACGGACGGTTTATCTATATCGATGACTCTCTCAATACGAAAATCTCAGCGGCAGGAATTGATCTGTCATCATGTCTGGCATCACCCTCGGCTATGGTTTTCCGGCCGAGCGGATCGCTTATGATTGATACTCTCAATGTCTTTTTTGAGGGAAGCGGTATCTCTCCATTGGCTGTCAGTCTTGATTTTGACGGCCGTGTGGATTTAACCAAAGGCACCGCCGTTCTCAGCCTGTCGGACGTCATGGTTAATGATAACTTGCTCAATATCAAGATCGGCATTCCCAATCTTAAAACACTTGATTATATCAATGCCGAAATCAAGTCCGGAAAAATGAGCATGGCCGGATTGCTGGAGTTCCTGCCGGATGACAAAAAAGAACTGCTGGCCGGGTACAGTATCGCCGGTGTTGTTTCAACAACACTCAGCATTAAATACAATGCCACTGTTGAGGACGGTCTTCGCTACGATGGCGAAGCTGAATTTGGCGATATTGCTGTTTCCGGCGCCGGTATTCCGGTAAAATCAGAAATACTGAGCGCCGGCGCATCGTTCCATAATGATTATCTAAAGCTTGAAATAAAAAAAGGCGCAATTGAAACGAACCCATTTTCGGGGTCAGTTACAATTACCGGCTTTGATAATCCGCAGGTATACATGAAACTAATTGGTAGCGCTAATCTTGTCACTCTAAAGAGATTCCTGCCTGAATCCGAAAATCCAGAGTTGACAGGAAGTATGAATTATGATATCAGCGCCAGGGGAGAATTGCGGAAACCGAGTCAGATGGCCTTCAGCGGCAATATATCTATTAAAGATGGATCGTACAAAGCGACGACGCTTCCCGAATCGCTTAACTTATTCAAGGCAGATTTCGCCATTTACCCGGACAAGGTGACGGTCGATAATCTTACGACCGTTTTTGAAACATCCGATATATCTTTCACAGGCCAGATATTCGATTTGTTGCCGTACCTGCTGGCTGATTCGACTGAAAAAGTATCGCCACCAAGTATGACTTTTGAACTGGTATCAAAACGTCTTAATATCGATAGTCTGTTCCCTGAAGCAGTCCCCGGAGTAGGAGTCGAATCAACCGAAATCGACACAGGCTTAATTGTTCCGATATTTATTCCATTGATCGATGGGCATGGAATCGGTCGGCTAGATACTCTTATTTACAGCGGCGTCGAGTTTACCGACATAAATGCTGATATCACGATTAAGGGGCGAAAAATCATTATTACCGATGTCATCGGAAATGTTTACACCGGCCGGGTTAAAGGAAACAGTTCGATTGATTTCAGCGATCCGGACAACCCCACCTACTACGGTGATTTTGAAGCCGAGAATATTGAGGTCAATGACTTTTTGATCCGGTTCAGCAGTCTGGGCGGACATCTATTCGGCAAGGCAAATATGACCGGCAAGTTTGAAACATCGGGGTGGGATGTCGAGCCGATTATCAACTCGCTTGATATGAGCGGCAATGCTGATTTTTCCGAAGCGCGTCTGGTAAATTTCGAGTTGGCAAAAAAGCTGGCTTCAACTTTAAGGTTCGCCGCTTTTGATGAGGAAAAACTGAGAGATTTCGCTACGGCCTTCCATGTTGTGAACGGCCGGGTGGCCTTTGATGAGATGGAATTTATTTCCAAAATAGGCGACTGGAATTTGGCCGGATCGGTCGGTTTCGACGGTTCTCTCGATTATCGGGGAACGGTGCTTCTGAGTGAAAAAGTAACCTCTGAACTGGTTTCGCAAAAAGGTCTTCTGGGCGGATTTTCCGGGCTTTTTAAAC
>DAOWOO010000393.1 GCA_030642025.1 Candidatus Zixiibacteriota bacterium
CATCCGATAAACAATGAAACCCGGCGAATGATTGAAGAGAAAGTTCTGGCGTCGTATGAAGAGGAATTGAAAGCGAAAACCGCTGAAGTCAGATGATACACTGGGGTGTCGTCAAGTGGTAAGACACAAGCCTTTGGAGCTTGCATTCGGAGGTTCGAATCCTCCCACCCCAGCCAATTTGTCAATTAAAATGTAAAATTAAAGCCTTTAGATACCTTCATAAGTTGACAATCAAGAGAAAAAGTGCATATTCACCATATGTCAGAATTAAAACTCATTACCGGTAACTCCAACAAACCGCTGGCGGAGAAAATCTCTCGGTATATCGGCGTCGAATTGACCTCATGTGTCCTTCGGCGTTTTTCCGATGGCGAACTGTTTGTGCAGATTAATGAGAACATACGCGGGGCCGATGTTTTTATTATCCAGTCAACCAATGCTCCGGCCGAGAATATCCTGGAACTGTTGATCTTAATCGAGGCCGCGCGCCGGGCCTCGGCCTGTCGTATAACGGCCGTGGTTCCATATTACGGTTACGGCCGGCAGGATCGCAAGGACAAACCCCGGGTGGCGATTACGGCCAAGCTGATGGCTAACCTGATTACCACGGCGGGCGCCGACCGGATTATCACCATGGATCTGCACGCCTCACAGATTCAGGGTTTTTTCGATATTCCGCACGATCACCTTTATTCCACTCGGGTATTCAAGGATCACCTTGAAAATATTATCCTGGAAAATACCGTAATCGTCTCGCCCGATGTCGGCTCGATCAAGATGGCTCGCGCCTTTGCCAAGACGTTCAATGCCGGCTTGGCGATTGTCGACAAACGCCGCTCGCAACCGAACCAGTCCGAGGTGGTGAACCTGATCGGTGATGTAAAAGATAAGAATATTATTATCCGCGATGACATGGTTGACACCGCCGGGACATTGTGTCAGGCCGCTGAAGCGGTGGCCGAAAAGGGCGCGCTTGATATCTACGCTCTCTGCACGCATCCGGTGCTGTCAGGGAATTCCATTGAAAGGATTAATAATTCCGTCATAAAGAAAATGATTATTTCCGATTCTTTAGATGTTGAACAGAAAGATTTGCCGGGTAAATTCCAGGTGCTCTCCTGCGCCAGGCTGTTTGGTGAAGCCATTATGAGAATATCCGGCGAAAAATCGGTATCGTCGCTGTTTGATGATCTACCGGTCTGATGAAAACGATTAGTGGAGGTTGATACTGAAATGCAAGAGATAAAACTCGAGGCTGAAAAACGGGACGGCGCCGGAAAAGGAGTGGCACGGAAAACCCGTCACGGCGGTTATGTTCCCGGTGTTCTGTACGGCCCGGATGTCGACTCTTTCTCACTGTCTGTCAAATTAGCCGAACTGGAGACGTTTCTGCGCCGCCATGCCGGTGCCAACATGCTGATTGATCTTGATGTCAAAGGGGTCCCCGGTGAGCATAAGGTGCTTATAAGAGATCTTCAGCGTGACCCCATCCTTGGCACCCCGCTTCATATTGATCTGTACCAGGTCTCGATGAAGAAAAAGATAAATCTGTCGATCAATGTTATTCTTACCGGCACTCCCGAGGGTGTCAAGCTGGGCGGTGTTCTGCAACATATTGTTCGTAAACTGGAGATTGCCTGCCTGCCGTCGGATATACCGGATAATGTCGAGGTCGATGTTTCCAGTCTCGATATCGGCGATTCGATCCATGTCAGCGGTATCTCAATTGACAAGGTTGAAATTTTAACCAATCCGAGCCGAACCATGGTAACTGTCGTACCGCCGACCATTATCAAGTCCGCTGAGCCGACCGAAGAAGAGATCGCCGAGGCTGAAGCTGCCGCCGAAGGTGAAGCTCCCGCAGAGGGCGAAGCCAAACCCGAGGGTGAAGGTGAAGGCAAAAGCGAAGGTAAAGGCGAAAGCGAAAAGAAAGAAAAGAAAGAAAAGAAAGAAGAAGGCGGCAAAAAAAAGTAGCCGTCATCTGCTCCTTAGCAATTGCACGAAGCCGCCCACCCGGGCGGCTTTTTTTATTGGGTATGTCCCCACTACGTTTCATCTGATTAATACTATTGACCTCTCTTTAGATCATGTATTTAGTCTGGGTCGTTACCCCGGAATCATGCGTAGCCTGATGCGGTTTCGACAATCTGGTAGCCCACCCGGGTGGTTGAGCATGTATTCGGCACTCTGCTTATATTTACTATATACACCCGATGGGCGTTTTACTATCTGATACAAAAACACTACCGGTTTAATGACGGGTTTTGCTTAAATTAGCCGGAATTGCATTCGTAAGGAATGACACCCCTGTGGCTTACGGTAAAATGGGTTCGTTTTGTCGTTTTTAGTACCCCGCGCCATCGGTTTTGTAGCGAAATTGTTTTTCCCCGGTTTATATCTGTTTTACTGAATAGGTGCACAAGAATAATTAACGCTGATTTGGTAGAG
>DAOWOO010000359.1 GCA_030642025.1 Candidatus Zixiibacteriota bacterium
AATATGTTTACATCGCTATTGACTCGTCAGCGCCTGTTCCATATGCCGCTCTGGTTTGCTGAAGGGTATGCCGAGTACAGTTCCCGAAAAGGTTGGCATTACCGGGCCGATATGATTGTCCGCGATGCTACCATCAACAGCTATCTTACCCCGCCGGAATATATTTCTGGGGGTATGGAATATTACCAGGGCTATGCCATGGTCCGCTTTATAGCGGAGCGGTACGGGGAGGAAAAAATCGGTGAGATTCTGGTCAAGGGTAAAATACTGTTGACCATGAAAAAGGCAATGGAATCCGCTATCGGGGTCACTCTCGACGAATTCTGGGAGGACTTCTCCCTGGAAATGAAACGCCGCTACTGGCCGGAGATATCCCGTAGAAAAAAATCGGGAGAAATTGCCAAAGCCCTGACCGATCATACCAAGGACGCCTCCGGGTCCAATGCCAAACCGGTCTTTTCGCCCAAAGGCGACCGCCTCGCCATCTTTTCCAATCGGTCCGACTATAATGAAATCTGGATGATCTCGGCTATTGACGGCCACTTTCTGGATAAACTTGTCAACGCCGAGAAATCCGGCGATATTGAAACGGTGTATTCGTTTTATTCAAGTATCGGGTTTTCACCTGACGGCGAGAAAATAGTCTTTGTCTCCAAGTCTATAGGAAAGGATGCTCTTTTCTTCCTCAAACTGGACGGCAAAGACATTTACAAAAAGAAGTATTTCGGATACAACAGTATCCTCTCCCCGGTCTGGTCGCCCGACAGTACCAGGATTGCCTTTGCAGCCCTGGTCGGCGACAAACGTGATCTTATCATCTATGATATTGAGGGCGATTCGACTTATTTCCTGATGCGCGATTATTACGATGATATGGAACCGTCCTGGTTCCCTGATTCCAAACGGCTTGCTTTCGCTTCCGATCGTCCGCACCCCGATAACGATTATGTTATTGCCAAACTCAATGAAGAAAAAGTGGATGGACTGGAGTACTCCACGATTTACAGCGACTGGGAATACGGCAATTATTCACTTTTTACAATTAATACTGAAACCGGAAAAATTAAACCTCTACATTGCGGACCGGGTCAGAACCGTGAACCGGCCGTGTCGCCCGACGGCAGGAAAATATGCTTTGTTTCCAATCGCAACGGAATAGACAATCTTTATGTAACCTATGTCGATTCCAGCCTGGCTTTTGCCATTACCGATGTTCTAACCGGTGTGCAGTCGCCGTCATGGTCGCCGGACGGATCCAAGATCGCCTTTTCATCATTCCAGAATCGAGGTTATGACATCTATCTGCTGAAGGATATAAAAACCGTCGGTAATAACGGCGTTTTGGAGCCAACCGATTTCATGCTGGGCAAATACGGCTTGCCTATCGGCAAATCATTATCAGATGAACTCACTGTTCGGGACAACGACGATACGGAATCATCGATGGAATCTGATTATAAATCAACAATGACTGATAAGGCGGACAATACAGACTCAGAAGCGTCCAGCCCTGATTCAACCCGAATTGAGGATGGCGATTATGTTTTTGTCTCAGAGGAGGAATCGGCCGGGGATCCGGTGGGGGCGTTATTTGAGGATATTGACAGTACCGGCATTGATCGGTTCGGGCGCACTCCCGAGCAGGCGGCGCTGTTCGATTCCATCGCCGGCAACAACACCCTGCCCAACGGTGAATACAAGGTTCTCAATTACCGGGCCAGGTTTTCTCCGGATATCGTTACGGGTGGATTTTCATACGATTCATTTTTCGGATTGCGCGGGCAATCAGCTTTCATTTTTTCCGACCACCTCGGCGATCATCAGATATTTCTTCTAACTGACCTGGTTAATTCACTGGATCAAGCCAACCTGCAGGCGTATTATTTTTATAATCGCCGCAGGATCAGTATTGGCGGCGGGGTTTTTCATTCGAAGAACTATTACCTGGATTCTGATGATTTTCTTTTCAGCGATCGCTTTTACGGAATGCAATTTTATGCCTCCCGGCCCTTTTCAAAGTATTTCCGGATGGAAGCCACCGCCACACAGTTTTTTATCGACCGGCATTACAGCGATTTCGACGATCCCCGCGAAGATCGATCCTCCAGGGTAACCTCGGCTGCGTTTTCGCTGGTGCAGGATAATATCCTGTGGGGTATAACTGGACCGCTGGATGGACGCCGTTCGCGATTTGATATTACCGGTGCGGTAGATCTTTTTGACAGGGAAAATATCTCATTCTTTTCATCCGAATTCGATTACCGCAAGTACTGGCACTTGAAAGGGCTCTTCTCGGTGGCCTTTCGCCTGTCGGCGGGAGCCTCCGGCGGCGATACGCCCAAAAGATATTTCCTCGGCGGAACCACCAATTTGCTTGGTAATACAGTAGTTGATGCCGAGGTGTACGATGTCGAAAATCTCTATTTCTCCGATGTCGTAACGCCCCTGAGGGGATTTGATTATTTTGAACTGTCCGGCACGCGGTATTTCATTTCCAATTTCGAATTCCGCTATCCGTTTATCGACTATCTGAAAATGAATTTCCCGCTCCCGATGACTATCGGATATGTCACCGGCGCAATCTTTCTGGATTTCGGGGCTGCCTGGGAGGGTGACAATTTCAAAGGAGCCACATCAAAGGATGGCGATCCCAGGCTGGAGGATATTAAATCCTCGTTCGGGTTCGGCATCCG
>DAOWOO010000386.1 GCA_030642025.1 Candidatus Zixiibacteriota bacterium
GGTGATTTGGCCGGGTTGGGAATCGGTATCAAACTTATACCACCTTATCCGGATGAGGCCAATGCGCCGTTTACATTGTTACCCCTAACGGCAACAATACCTGCGGGCGCTGTTGCTAATCAGGTTTATGAAATGGAAAATAACGCAAGCGCCTTTCCGGTTGGACAGTTGCATGTTAAAATAAAAATTTACGAATAATAAAGATTGATCACTAAAATTAGGTCGAGGATAAGAATGAGAAAAAAAAGAATTGACATAAGCGTTTTTGTCATTGCGCTCATCCTGCTTGTCTCCGCTTTGCCTTATCATGTTCAGGCTCAATTTAAATATAAATGGATGAATGTTGGCTCTTTGCATAACTGGTATTCGGAAGTAGGCTGCGAAGTTGAAGAAGGCCGTTCTTCCGCCGCCCATCAACAGGATGGTTTGCAGTGGCCCGCTTTATTCCCTTATCAGGATAGCCAGGCAGCCAAAGCAATGTGGGTTGGGGCAAAGAACTTTACCGACGAGCGGGGAGGTCTATATACCTACAAGGTTGCTCATATCGGACCGCGTGTTACAGGGCAGGGTGAATTTTATCCGGTTGAATTTAAAATGGTAAGCCGTTTTGACGCGCCGCGGATTTTTGTGGATGGATTACTCTCTTTTGAAAAAAATGTTGAAATTGATGAAATTGATCCCGATATCCCCTGCGACCGCATGATCGTGAACACCTCAAACTCGCTGCTTGGGGTTACTATGACCCGCAAGATCATGCAATTCAGCATACCGAACAATGATAATTATATGGTCTATGACTATGTTTATACAAATACCGGTAATATTGATGATGATGAGGAAATAGAGCTTCCCGGCCAGACTTTGACAGATTTTTATATTTTCTTCCAATATCGTTTGGCTTCCTGTTTTAATACCCGTTATGCAATTGCCAACGGTACAGGTTGGGGAATGAATACGATGATCGATTTTCGCGGCGATGGCACGGAGAATCCGGCAACTTACGGAGACCCACCCGATGAAAATTTCAGAGCCGGATTCGTCTGGCATGGTTATTTCCCGGACAGGGATGATAAAAGTTATGATAACATAGGCGGTCCTATCTGGAATCCGGCTTCTTATGTAGCGGACTATGATACAGTAGGCCGATTAGGCGCTCCTCAATTTGTGGGCCTATTAACTATTTATGCCGATAAAAGCCCAACCGAAAAGATTGACGATGCTTCCCAACCCTCCACTACAGGCTGGTATGGTTCAGATTTGCCTGAGACCTCGGGTAATGACCCGTATAATGTAAAGAAAATGGAACGTGAATATGGCTGGATGTCTTATGGTAATATGATTCCAAGACACGCCTGGGCAGTTGAACCGAGCGGTGATTTTGCCGCGCAGAAAACCGGCCCAAATCTTGACCTTAGTCCGCCTATGGCCGGAAAGCCGGGCGGGTTTTCTATTGGTAATGGTTATGGCCCCTATACACTTGGTCCCGGAGAAAGCATTCACCTGATCATGGCTGAAGCGGTTAATGGATTAAGTACCGAAAAATGTATTGAAATCGGTAAGCAGTATAAGAACGGTGAAATTGACGCTTATACTAAAAATACTTTGGTGTTAACAGGTAAAGATTCATTATTTAAAACTTTTCGCAACGCTATTGCCAATTACGAATCAGGATACGATTTGCCAAAACCACCCAAGCCCGTCAAACTGTTTAGCATTGACGGCGGCGGTGACAGAATTTCGTTAAGCTGGCAACTCTATGATGATCCGGGGGATATTGCCTCTATTAAAATATACAGGAATGCGGGAGAATATAATAATCCTTTTAAACCCGCTGAATTGATTTATGAAGCAGGTTCCACTGAGACCGGTTATGACGACTTGACGCCTGTGCGGGGTATTGGTTATTACTACTATCTTGTGGTCAAAGGTACAGACGGTCTGGAAAGCAGCCGCTATTATACACAATCTTATGATCCTGCTTATCTAAAACGACCTCAGGGTTCAAAGATGGATCAGATCCGTATTGTGCCAAATCCATATATTCTTTCCTCCTCATCGCAAAGGCTCCGTTTTCCCGGTGATCCCGACAAGTTATCCTTTTTTAATATTCCCGGACAGTGCCGTATCCGTATCTATACTGAAAGTGGAGAATTAATTAAAACAATCCACCACACGGATGGCAGCGGTGACGATTATTGGAAAGCGACTACTTCATCAAATCAGGTAGTGGCTAGCGGTATTTATATTGCCCATATTGAAGTGACTGAAGATATAATTAATCAGGCGACAAGTACGCGGTTATTTAAAAAAGGTGAGAGTAAAATCCTGAAATTTGTAATTATTCGATAATTTATAAACAGAATAAAATGGAAAAAACCATGAAGAAAAATATTATTTTGTTTGGACTTTTGATATTTTTATTCGGACCGGCGGTGAATCACGGATTAGCGAAAGATAGAAAATTAGCTCAGACCGGAATGAAATTTCTGGTCGTTGCTCCGGAC
>DAOWOO010000385.1 GCA_030642025.1 Candidatus Zixiibacteriota bacterium
AGGGTTTCAGCCCGCCGGACCAGTCCTGGTATATGCAACAACTGGTACGTTATATTAAAAGCACTATCCTCTCCGAGCAGAGCCTGGACCGGGGTTACTTCCAACGTGAATTTATTGAAAACATCCTCGATCAGCATATTTCCGGACGAGCCAACCACCGCTTGCTCATCTGGTCGCTGTTGAGTTTCGAATGGTGGAACAGATTATTCCTGGACAAGGAACCGATCGCTTCCCGTAATGAAATTAACGAATCCCACAAGCGAAAAATTGTTTTACGCGGAGGCCGTGAAGAACAGGCGACGAATCTCGAAGCCCCCGAACCCTCGCGAATCGGTCAGTTGTCCTGGTTTTAATTACAAACGATAATATTACGAGGTAACAATGACAACCACCATACTCGATAAGCAAGAGACCGAAGTTAACGAAGAACCGAACTCCGCCCCTATCCCTATCCCCATCACCAGACCTGCCTTTGATGATGACGATATCCGGGCGGTATCCGAAGTTCTGAAATCGGGCTGGGTGGTCCAGGGTCCGCAGGTGAAAGAGTTTGAGCACCTGGTCAGTGAGTTTACCGACTGTGAGCACGCCATCGCCACGACTTCGTGCACCTCAGCCCTGCATTTATCCCTGACCGCGGCAGGTATCGGTTTGGGCGACGAGGTCCTGTTGCCGTCGTTTACTTTCATAGCCTCGGCTAACGCCGTGGAATACACTGGCGCCAAACCGGTTTTTATCGACATCGACCTGGACACATATAATATCAATCCTGAAAAAATTGAAGAGTATCTTGAGAATAAAAGCCCCGACGACCCTACCAAGCCGAAAGCCATCATGCCGGTGGCCCTGTTTGGTCTTTGCGCTGACATGGCGGCTATCAACCGCCTGGCTCGGAAATATAACCTGCGGGTTATTGAGGACGCCGCCTGCAGTCTGGGCGCGTACCGGCTTGGACGACACGCCGGCACCGAGGGCCTGACCGGTAATTTTAGTTTCCACCCCAGGAAGGCTTTGTCCACGGGCGAGGGCGGCATGGTCATCACTGACAATGCCGACATGGCTGACCGGATAAGAAAATTACGTGACCACGGCGCTTCTAAAACCGACCTGGAACGACATCTCAGTGAGGGCGGGTCGCTCCTGCCGGAATATGACGTGCTGGGTTATAACTATCGCATGACCGATATCCAGGGTGCGCTCGGCGTCAATCAGATGAAAAAAGCCGCCGCCATACTCAAGGGTCGCCGAACGGCCGCCCAGAGATATTACCGGCTGCTCGAAACCGTCCCGGAAATCGTACCTCCGGCGGTGCCGGATAAGTATCACCACGCCTACCAGTCTTTTGTCTGCCTTTACCGACCGGGTGATAACACGCCCGATGAAATATACCGGGTGAACCGGGAACGGAACCGACTCATGGCTCATCTCGAGAGCCGGGGCATTTCCGTACGCCAGGGCACTCACGCGGTGCATACCCTCGGCTATTACAAAAATAAGTATGAGCTTGAAGATTTTGATTATCTGAACTCGTATATCGCCGACCGGTTGTCAATCACTCTGCCCTTGTATTATGATATTAGCAAGGAAGAGCAAAAACGGGTGGTTGAAACTATACACGGTTACCTTAACAGATAATAAAAGAAGGTAAAAAACTGTAATCCCTCTAACAAATCTGACCTTGGCTGATATTATTTCTTAGCTGATACCGACCATTTGCATAAAGGTTTCCGATTTGAGGTATTCCTCTCTCAGACTCTGGCAGTATTCCTCTATATCATCTTCCGGGAAATCCATATAATTTCTGATTTCATCGGAAAGACTGCCGACGAGATATTCTTCATCATTCTGATAAAAGGTCTTTTTGGCCACGTAGTTGGCAATATGAATTATATAAGGGATAGTGTCCTGGTTCTCATAAAGTTGGGGATGATGATGAAATGATATCGCTTCCACGATTTTGGTCGGTAATTTCCATTGTGCAGCCAGAAGAGCACCTATTTGGGCATGGTTATATCCAAGAGTTTTATTTTCAATCTCGAATGTATCCGATTCCAAATCCTGCCGACGGGCTTCATTGAATTTAGCGTACTCGTCTTGAAGGAAACAGCAAAGGATTATTTTGCCGATATCATGAAGCAAACCGGCGGAGAAGGCCAGGTCTGGATTGACAATACCGCGGGTTTTCAGTCTCTTGGCCAGGATTTGGCCGGAAAAGGCTGTGGCCAGGGAATGGCGCCAGTATTTCCCCTGAAACTCCTGGTCCATATTTTTACCCTTAAACATATCCAGTACCGAGGCTGACAGGACCAGATTTTTAATAGCTTCCATACCGACAATCACGACCGCCTGCTTGACAGACTCAACCTCCCGGGACAGCCCATAAAAAGCGGAGTTGGTTAATTTCAGCACTTTTACGGACATAGCCGGATCTTCGGACAGGATGGACGCAATCTGTTCGGCGGAAACATTGGGGTCATTAATGACCTTTTGAATCTGATGAAATACTAT
>DAOWOO010000327.1 GCA_030642025.1 Candidatus Zixiibacteriota bacterium
CGCAAATTGAATAAATATAATCTCAATTGAGCATTCGCCTTAAAATATCGGCTATCCTGATTGTTATCGTGGCCGGACCGGCCTTTTTGACGGTATCGCCGGGTGAAGCATCCGATATATACCCGTCCGATGCCGAATTATATGAAGCCTACCGTAACGGCGAAATTGACTACCAGACATACCTGAACCTGCTTGAGATTTTTGAAAACGGAGTCGACAGCACCGAATTATATCTTCTCGAGGAAATTCCCAATATCTCTTATTTCCAGAGAACCTGGCCAGAAATATTTTCAAGGGTCGAGACCGAGCAAAAAGAGCCGTTTATGGCCCCGGTGGTAAAACCAAAGCTTCGCCGAATATCCGGGTATTTTAAAGTCCATAACACTCTTAAACTTGAAGAAAACGGGCCCGGCAGAAGTTATTACTATCTCAAATCGAAGATGCCGGGCGGCTGGTCGACGAATTTGAAACTAAGCCGGGGATATGACGGCACATATGAATGGTCTCGAAGATCGCTGTCTTACCGTATCCGGCGGGGCACGATTCGTAAGATAATGTTCGGCAATTTCAACGCCCGTTTCGGGCTGGGACTTTCGGTGGGGTACCGGGGCGCATTGCTTTCCAAAGATGATTCCTTCGCGAATGAGACAATACTATTCCCCGATTACGGCGGTTATAATGGGATTTATATCGAATCCGGACGGCGCCATGATGGGGTCAAAGTAATTGGGCATTTTGATAAAAACAGCACTCATCGCTTCCGCATGGCCGCTGTGGATATAATGAAGAAATATGGGGGATTGCGATGGGAGGGGATCGTTCTGGGCGGTATTCTCGAGAACCGCGCCACCGGCCGGGAATTCCGATACTATCAGTTAGGTACCTTTTTGAATTATGTGTACGGTGATTATGAAGCCGCAATCGAGGTTGCCTTTCCGCAATATGCGTCATCGGTCGTACCGGCGGTGATATTTGAATCCAGCTATGCCGACTATCCCATCAGACTCCGCCTGTCGGGCTGGCATTATGCTGATGATTACCTGAACTTAACCGGTGGGGCGCGTTCCGGAAGCCATTCCCGGCAGATTGAAATCGACTCGCTTGATTTCGAGTACCGCGACCGCCGCAACAACCAGCGCGGAATACTACTCAGGGCCGAGTCGAATCTTACTCGAACAGTATTGCATGATATATCGTTGTCTTTGTACGGCAACAGCCGCTTTGAGCATTTTTCCCGTATGGTAACCGGGCTGGAGTATAATCCGGATGATGTTTCGACTATCAGGCTGGAGTACGGTTATAAAAAAAACAAACTGGACGAAGAGCGATTAACCGATAATGAAATCCGCACGGAGTATCGTTTTAAAAATCACAAATTCAACTGGCGGTCGCATATCGGGTATTCTGAGGATAAATATGACCGTAGATACCTGTCGGTCTTTTCCGGGTTTCGGGTAAAGCACTCCGGAATCGGCGAAGCGGAAATATGGTGTAATTTTGATAAGATTAATGTAACTGACGGCGGAATTGATTATCTTTATATGTATGTGCGGGAAAAACTGGCAGTAATGGAATTCTTTGATATGATGGTAAAATACTCATACCGATACAGCATAAGCGGTAAAGAATCAAAGCTTTATCTCGAGGCGAAGATGCAATGGTAAAGGCGGCGCGTTGCATATTTATGACCTGTTTCATATCATTGATGGCGGTTATTCCGGCAGGCGCGGAAATGATTATCAACGAGGTAATGTCCAATGAACCGCGTTCTCAAACGTCGCTGGAGTGGATAGAGTTTTACAATAATTCGGATAAACCGAAATACCTGGCTTTCAGTCAACTAAATATTAATGGAGTCGACTTCGGCTTTGCAAGCGGCAGTGTTAATCCATACGAATATTTTGTGGTCTGTAGGAGGCTGACCGGCGAGAATAGCTTTGAGTCAGTGTGGGGCAATAATAACGGCGACTGGAATGCCAATGATCCCGGGGAAGACTACCAGGTTATTGAAATATTTGACATCAGACTGCTTAATGATTCAGGTATAATCATCCTGACCTATCCCAATGATCCCGATTCAAGATTCGAGTGGAGCCAGTCCGGTCTGGACGGGGTTTCATGGGAGAGATTTTCTCCGACATCGGCGGCGATAAGCAATTCCGTTGATCCCCGGGGTGGAACGCCCGGTGCGAAGAACTCAATCACGCCGCGCGACAATGATCTGGCGATTATCGATATGACAGCGCGGCCGCTTGGGTCGGGATTGACCGGTTTTGAGATAAGAGTCGCCAATGTCGGTCAGAATATCATGCCGGCAAGTGAACTGTCGCTGTACTATGACCCCGACCTGGACGGTCTTGTTTCCCGGGCGGATTTGATAACGGTTATCCCGTTTCCCCAAACCATACCGGAAGATACCTTGCTGATTCTGTCAAATATCCCCCTGAGCGGCATATATGCAGGTATCACGGCTTTATTGCCCGATGACGATCTAAGCAACAACAACATTATGTCGCTTGTCGCGCCTGGTGATGAATTCCCTGCGGTGGTCATTTCGGAATTTCTTCCCGACCCCGATCCTGATTCGGCCTTGAGATCGGAATGGATCGAGATTAAGAACATTTCCACTATTACGATTGACATGAATGGCTGGCTGATCGGCAATTCCGATATATTTGTGCCGATAAGCGGTGTCGAGCTTATGCTCGAAGCTGATAACTACCTGGTACTGTGCAAGGACAGCCTGGCTATGGTCGATTACTACGGAGAGTTCAACACCGTAATCCGTCAACCTGTCAGTTGGGCGACTCTCCGCAATAGCGGAGATACGATCAGACTTAGAGACAGCTATGGCTATTCAGCGGATAGTGTCTTATATGAAGATACATACGGTGATAATTTCACCTGGGCGCTTTCTGATGATACGCAATATGAGGGTATCTGGGGTCGTTCGGTCGTTTCCGGTGGAACGCCGGGGGAAACAAATGATATTCTGAA
>DAOWOO010000307.1 GCA_030642025.1 Candidatus Zixiibacteriota bacterium
GTCCACCCCGCCATTGTCCTGGGAACGGCGGTACTATTAAGCAGGATTAAGGGTGAAATCCCGGCCGGTGTGAAAATTCTATTTCAACCTGCCGAAGAAAAACCGCCGGGCGGCGCGCAGGAAATGATAAAAAACGGAGTTCTCAACAACCCGCCGGTAAAAATGATTTTCGGTCTTCATGTCGACCCCAATGTACCGACCGGCCGTATCGGCCTTCGCGACGGACCGACGATGGCCTCGGTCACCGATTTCGATATTACCATAATCGGTAAAGGCGGACATGCGGCCCGGCCTCACGCCGCTATTGACGCCGTAGCGGTGGCATCTGAGGTGGTCGGCTCACTTCAGAAAATCGTCTCCCGCGAAACCAATCCTCTCAAACCGGCCCTGATTACTATCGGGGCAATCGAGGGGGGCACGGTGCGGAATGTTATCGCCGAGCGGGTAATACTGAGAGGAACCGCCCGGACACTTAACCCTGACACACGAAAGATGCTTCCGGGGCTGTTGAAACGAACCATAGAGGGGATATGCCGGGCGCGCGGCGCCAAATATCAACTGAAAATCCTATCCGCCTATCCGGCGATGGCCAACCACCCATCGGCAAATATTATATTAAAAGATACCTGGATAGAATTGTTCGGAAAGAGCGCCGGGCATAAAATCGAGGAAACGCCGGCGACAATGGGCGGTGAGGATTTTGCCTATTTCCTGTTAGAAACGCCGGGGGCGATGTTTCGCCTGGGCGTAAGAAACCGTAAAATCGGTGCCGACAAATCCTGGCATGCCGCCGATTTCATGGTGGACGAGGATGCCATTTTTTACGGAACGGCTCTTTTATGTGCGGCCGTTTTGAAATGTTGTGAAGACTTGTAAAACAATCAGTTATTATTTCATCCTGGGGCTGGCGGTCATGGCCTTACTTGCGCAGGGCGGGTCAACCTCTTCGCTTTTATATGATGACTTCAAGCATTTCACTGATTTTTCGTATATCCGTTCAATTGCGGTCGGTTTTGAGTACGTTTATTTCGGAACCACCGGCGGAATAATAATGTACAATTCGGCTCAGAGTAAATGGGCCGAACCGATGACCGGAATAGAAGGGCTTGAGGGGCAGGATATACTTGAAATCCGCGCTTCCGGTGATGATCATTATATCTGGGTCAAAACCGAACTGGGAGTTTTCGAATACAATCGTACTTTTGAAAGATGGTCGAATGTCGGTGAGTTTCCGGCTGAATCGTCATCGGATGAACATCTGAATCCCGATCCGATATACTTCGCCCCTTTCGGATACAATTATCTCTCCACCGGTATTCTGACCGATAGCGATGACCGCCGCTTCCCTCTGACCGATATTGTCGATGACGGTTGGGGCAATCTCTGGATAGGCACCTGGGGATTGGGAGCGGCTCGAGCCGATAACGGCAATTACCGGATTGAACTTCTTCCCTACGGCCTGCTTCAACATGATATTGTGACCATGCAAAAAATCGACGATGCTCTTTGGGTATGCGGTGATATCGGCAATGCCTACCGACCGGGGATAACGCTTTTTCATCCAGGAGAAAATCGATTTGAATATGTTGACCTTCCAGCCGGACGTTATCTTGGCCGCGAATACATAAGCGATCTTTTCGCCGGCGAAAAGGATGTTTTTGCCGCCACTGACGACGGCGTTCTGGTAATTAACCGTGACACAAAACAGATAACCGACAGATTGTATCGAAGGTCCGGTTTTCCGGACAACAGGACTCTTTGCGTTCTGGCGTCGGGGGATTCGCTTTTTGTGGGGACCGAATACGGTCTCGGATTGATAAGGCCGTATTTGGACACGGATTCCACCGAAACCGATGCGGTCGTTTTTCTGCCCTCGTTAATTATCTATTCTCTCCTGAAAACCGACCATGCTCTCTGGATAGGTACCTCGCAAGGCACCTTCCGTCTGCATCTCGAATCGGGAAAACTGGGATTGATTAGGGTCCCGGAGTTGAGAGGGGCGCCCGTTTATGAAATGATACGTGAAGGCGATCAGATCTGGCTGGCCACGGATATTGACCTGGTTTCGGTTGATTTGAATACGGCTGAAGTGGCCGCCTTTCCGGAGCTTAACGGTTATGGCGAAATAACCGCCCTGGCGGCCGCCGATTCGGTTGTGGCAATCGGTGTAACCAGCGGATTGCTTTTATATATCAACGGCAAAAAACCTCGCTATATTCAATATACGACCAATGACGGCCTGCTCTCCAACTCAATCAGGAGCCTGTCCTTTGATGAAGAGTATTTATGGATCGGCACCGACCGCGGATTAACCCGTTTCGGGTATCTGGACGCATTGATGTATCGTTAATATCATATAGTCCAATTAACGGTTGTAGAAAATACTTCATTTGCTTATCTTTTATCGGATATTGTAGTAAGTGAGCCGTATAGAAAATTGATATGTTTCCTTTTTATAAAAAGATCGCCCGCATCGCGATTGGAATAACACTGTTATTGCTGGCGACGGGTATATCACAGGCTGCAGATCAGGATATTTTCCTGATATATGCACTGGAGGTCGAGGGCGACATTTTTGGCTATGTAACAGGTGACGTTGACGGCGACCGCCTGACCGATGTTGTAATTGTATACTCGCCCTCGGATGATCGGTTAACCCGCTATGCGGGACTGTTTGTGCAAAATGTAACTTCCGGGTTTAATTTAAGGCCGGATTACCTTATTCGCCTATCCCAGACGACAGTGCAGATTGATGCCGGAGATATCAATGATGATGGAAAAGCCGAGATACTTCTGGTTGATGCCGATGGAGTCAGTGTTATGCGTTACAATCCGGGGGTTGGCCCGTCGCAGCCGGTCCGTCTGATTCGCAGAAAAACCATATACGGCCTGCCTTTCTTCCACGGTATTCTGGATGAACCGCTTTTATTTCAGGTCAATTCCAGTCCCGGTCCGGAGATTATCATACCGACTCCCAAAGGTTACGCTGTTTTTGAAAAAGGCGATGAAGGCGATTACGAAATTCTCAATCAACTCGAAGCGCCCATTTACTGCCGTAATTCAGGAAAAGGTTTGAAAGATTTTATGGGTAGAACCTCACCGACATTCAGTGTCAGCCTGGCCAAAATACATGCTCGTGACTGCA
>DAOWOO010000471.1 GCA_030642025.1 Candidatus Zixiibacteriota bacterium
CGGGCCATTATCCCGGCTATCTGCTTGAAGATCATTTTACCCTTTGAGAATATCAGGCCGATTTCGGTGTTTTCATTATCTGTCGAGGCCTTATCCCTGAAAGCCGCAAAGAATTTTCCGGGATTGTATTTGTAGTAGTCCACCTGCCCATCAATGGGAATACGATTAATATGGACATCGAGGATTGACAAGAAAATCGATACCTTTTTTCCACTGCCGCCGATATATTCATTCTCGATATTCTCCACCGAAAGCACGGTACCGTCGGCAATCGACAGAACAACCGAATCGTCATCGGGAATCTCCCGAGCAGGATTACGGTAGAAAAATAACAACGAAATAGTCAGGAGGGCCGCTAACATTGAGATAATATAAAATATCAGGGAGTCCTTCATCACCGCCCAGCCGCAGGTCAGTACGGTAATAAACGCTCCCGTCAAAATAAACTTAATACCGTAAACGACTATCATTTTCCGAACACTCTCTTGAATATTTTATCAACATTTTTAAGATACGGCGCCAGGTCAAAACACTGGTCTATCGCCGATTCATCAAGATACTTTCTGATCTCACGGTCGGCCTTGACCAGTTCATCGAATCCTCTGGGACCATTGGACGCCTTAAGAGCGTTGCGTTGTACCATCAGGTATGCTTTCTCACGGCTCCCGGAGATGTCGGTCAGTTTCAGAAGAAGCCTCTGGGAAAAAACAACGCCTCCGAAACGGTAGATATTTTCGTGCATCCTGTCGGGATCGATCACCAGCCGGTCAAGGATATCAATAAATATTTTCAGCGCATAATCGACAACAATGGTACTATCCGGGAAAATCACACGCTCGGTGGAACTGTGGGCGATATCGCGTTCATGCCAGAGCGTGATATTTTCATAGGCGGCGAGGGCATAACCGCGCACCAACCGTGCCAGCCCGGCCAGGCGTTCGGCCGTGATTGGGTTTTTCTTGTGTGGCATGGCCGAGGAACCCTTCTGGCCTTTGGCAAACCCTTCCATCACCTCGCCGATTTCGGTGCGGTGAAGATTTCTGATTTCTGTACCGAATTTCTCAAGAGACGAAGCCAGAATAGCCAGCGCATTGATATAGGCGGCATGCCGATCCCGCTGAATAACCTGGGTAGAGACCTTATCGACACCAAGTCCCAGGTACCGGCAGACACGCGTCTCGATTTTCGGGTCGATATTGGCAAAATTTCCGACCGCTCCGGAAATCGCCCCGACAGCGGCTTCTTTGGCGGCGGCCTTAAACCGTTCTCTCCCCCGTTCCAGCTCGGTATACCATACGGCGAATTTCAAACCGAGTGTGGTCGGTTCGGCAATGACACCGTGAGACCGGCCGATAATCGGGGTCATTTTGTATTTTCTTGCCAGCTTTTTAATCTTTGCAAGCGCAACAGCGATCTTTTTATCAATAATCGCCGCCGCTTCTTTCATAACCAGCGACTCGATGGAGGGGATCGTATCAGAGATCGAGCGTTCGGAGGTGCCTGTGATCACG
>DAOWOO010000051.1 GCA_030642025.1 Candidatus Zixiibacteriota bacterium
GAGAAGTTAAACCTGAGATGGCAGAGGATAATCCTTCTGCTCTTGTTGCCAAACCTCCTATACCGGCCATTTGTCCCATGGCTGAACCGGCAGCCGAAACGATCGCGCCCATCCCGCCGCCCGGCATACCCGATACGCTTTGGGCAGCACGTCCAGCCCCGCCGGGCAATATCTGACTCGCACGGGAGACAAGCGAACTTCCTCCTGACATAATGCCGCCACCGGCTCCTCCCGATGGTTCTCCTCCAGTAAACCTTTGCACCAAACTGCCGGCACGTTCGGCAATTCCGCCGAGTGATGGAAGCCCTGTTCTGCCCAACAGACCGGAGGCTATCCCGCTCACTCTTTCGGCCATTGATCCGATACCCGGAAGCCTGCCTGTTAATCCGCCTTCAGATGAACTGAGGCCCGAAGACATTGAGGGCAATAATCCGGATACAGCCTGTGAAATTCCGCCCGGGATCAATCCGCCCGCACGTTCAGTAAGCGCGGAAACCGCGGATTGTGCGCCCGGAATCACACGGGATATCGCGCCTGTTAATCCTCCCGGCATCTGGCCGGTAACCGATCGCAGCAAAGAAGGCGCACGTGAAAGCGCACCGGATAGCATGCTTCCAATACCGCCCGATGTTAATCTTGAAAGTCCACCGCCGCTTTCAGTCAAGCTGTCCAGCATTCCGCCCAACCGTCCCGGCCTGAGATCGCCCAAGCCTCCCCGCAGCAATCCGGCCGCGTGGCTTGATATGTCAGTGGATTCGGCGCCTCCGGTCAAGCCGGTAACAGCTTGTCTTGGGTCTCCAAGCAGACCTGTTTCTCTATCCGCACCACTGGACGACGTTGCGGACCTCAAAAGGCTGCTTATCGGTGAACGTCCGATTCGGCCCAATAATCCTGTGACGCCTGAGACGCCGGGGTCGACAGTTGACAAGGGCAAAAGCCCTCCAAATCTTTCAGCGATACTGCCGGGCAAACCACCGGTCAATCGCCCCATTACCTGTCCGGCCAAACCACCCAGCATGTCTCCGCTCATTCGTTCTGTCAGCGAACCCAACATGCCCGGAAGAAGCCTTGCAGGCCTTCTTAGGCTCTCGGGTATCAATGTCCGCAGTCTTCCAAACAGACCGGGAAGACCGTCTGTGGCGGTCTCGGGGGTTCTGGAAATATCCCGAGGTAAAACTCTTTCACCGGCGCGAAAATCTCTTATGGGTACGGCGGCCGCTTCCAATCCGGGGGCCACTTGCGGCGCGACTCCTTCGACTTTTCTGAATATCTCCGTCGGATATGTTCGGGTGCTTACCAGCGTTCTCATCGACTCTTGCGGATCGGTTATCTCGGGCATGTATTTGCCGATAACACCGAGAGCATCAGCCTGCGGCGGTCTTAATATTCTCTCAACCCTGGTCTCTCCCGAACCCATCCAGGCCGTGGAAACACCCGGAGATTCAGCCGCGAGCTTGAAGGGCCGCAGATGCATGGCGACGATATTATCAAAACTCTTCTCCAACTCCAGGACCGGCTCTTCCTGTCTGTCCGCGGTGGTGACAATCTCCTCCATGGCGGGCAGAAGAGCCTCGACTGCCATCCGGGCCGGTTCCGATTTCGGAAGCTGTAGCTTGCGCTTTAAAGTTTCTGCGAACGATCTGGCTCGGTCGATTTTGCGTCCTGTTACGGAAACATAGGCGGGGCTGATTTGCTCCACCGGGTGACCACTGTCCTCCGCCTTTTGGCTGACCTCATAGGCGAATTCTTTGCTGCCCACAAGTGGCAATCCCTCTGGTATCGCGGCTGGTTTGGCAGGATGTTTTATATTTGTAACAGGTTGTTTTGTACTGCCCAGTCTTCTGATCGGCACGAAATAACCCAGCCCCAAGTCGGCATTGGGCGCGGCCACAGGTTCAGCCAGATCATCCGTAATCAACTCCGCCGCCTCGGAGATTTCCAACTCACCCTCAGATCCGGGGGTAAACCGTTTTCGGGCGAGAACGGGCATGGATGTCTCAGCCTCGGCAAAGTAGTCTTTCTGACTTAGAACGGTTGCGCGAACTTTTGCCCATTTACCGCGGCGGGAGAGATAAACGAACTGACCCTGATAAATATAAAATCCGGGCGATTCGGTAATCTCAGCGGGCTTGGGTATATACTTATCCAGAATGGAATTCACATATTTATCGGCAGCCGACAGCTTGGCTGTAAGGCTCTCCAGTTTCTGGTGAAACTTAATCGGCTTGATCGAAGTGAATTTTCTTTCCTCGATCGCGTTAAAGATTGGCGCCTCATATTTTTGGGCCACACGTTCAGTAAATTTTTCTATCTTATCCGACTTGAGTGGAGGTTTTTCTTCGGCCGGTTCGGGCTTTTCCTCCGCCTTTTTGCCAAAAATCCTGTCAATATCGAAATTGATAAACGGGGAAACATCCAGCAGAGCCGATGGTCCGAAATGACGTTCACCTCCGGTCGTAACCTGGTATGGCGCCTTAAGGTCC
This sequence comes from Candidatus Zixiibacteriota bacterium, assembly GCA_030642025.1. GTDB lineage: Bacteria > Zixibacteria > MSB-5A5 > GN15 > PGXB01 > DAOWOO01. Next base: position 2,484 of record DAOWOO010000051.1, read on the forward strand.
AGTTGGAAATCGAATTGTTCCGCGGAAATTCCCGTGCCGAATTCGGCCAGTTGGGCGAGATGATTGCGGAGCTGCTCCTCTTCGCGCTTAAGCATTTGGCCCTCGCGCAGGTCGGAAAGACTGCTGCGATCCGACCGGGCCTCGAAACGGGCTTTATCGGCCAGATGTTTTCTCAGCCGGGCCTTGACCTCGCCAAGCTTTTTTATCCAGAATTTATCCATCATCTTTAAACCAGTTCCAGCCCTTCATGGGCCAGTGTTAGGGATTCCACCAGCGCGGTGGTTTTCTGGGCCGTCAACTCCGGCACTTTCCAGCTCACCGGAAAGGCGCGTTGGAAATTCCAGCGTTTGATCTCGTTGCCGGTCTCATCCAGAAGAATTATCGATCCGGATTTTCTTTCCAGACGTTCGTTTTTCTCGATCGAATCGCTCAGCCATTTAAAGAGCGAATCGGAGTCTATGTATCCTCTTTCCAGGGTGATTTCGGATTGAATCGCGTGTCCGGGGAATTTCAGCATGTGTGTATTTTCACCCCCCTCATGATACTCATACACATCCCGCTTCTGTTCCAGCCCTTTGACCCGGGTGAATTGCGCTTCGGCAATCCCGTCTATCTCGATCTTGAAATTCAGATTCAGCCTGTGATCGATTCTCTCCGCAACCGGCATAAATTACTCTTCCTGTGTTTCCATGGTTTTTTGCGAAACCCTGACAATAATAAATTCCGCCGGGCGGACAATCGCCACGCCGACTTCGATTATCAGCTCCCCGCGATCCCTGACATCCAAGGGATTATTCTCCTCGTCAACTTTGATATAAAAGGCTTCATCGACGTTTTCCCCTTGAAGATACCCTTTCTTCCAGAGGCCCTTCAAAAAGAAAAAGACCAGCCTTTTGACATTTTCCCAAAGCTCATGCGAGTTCGGCTCGAATGTCACCCACTGTGTTCCCTGCTCGATCGATTCGGAGATCATGTTGAAAGTGCGGCGAACATTGATATACCTGAAAGCGGCATCCGAGGCCAGTGTACGCGCGCCCCAGATACGAATTCCACGTCCGGGAAACGCCAGAGTGGTATTGACGCCCTCCGGATTCAAAACCTCGGTATCGAATTGAGTGAGCGGAAATTCGATATCGACTATTCCCTCGATTTCCTGATTGGCAAAGGAATGATGAGTGCCGTGAGCCACATCCGACGCGGCCATCAGTCCGGCCACATACCCCGAAGGAGGTACCAGTTTGACCGGCAACATCTCTTCCGATTGATAAATCTTGGCCTTAAGCCAGGGATAGGTCAAAGCGGCGTAGGAACTGTCATAGTCCTCACGCCAGTCCAGAACGGCCTTGATGTCATGACCGGGAGGAGGGTCTATCAAAAGAAAACGATAACCGGAATTCTCGACATAGTCGATGGCCGCCCGCAGCACGGTTTTTACTCCCTGCGCACCGCCGAAACTCCTGCTTTCCTGATGAGTGTACAGATCGGGCAAAACGATTATCCGGCCCTCATCGAGCTCATCCAAAAGCGCCATCCCGACCCGCTCACCGAGGCTGTTGGAAAGGCCGATATAATCATCGGGAATGATGGTCGAGAGACCGTCCTTGCCGCCCAAAAGCGTATACCTTCCCGGTTTGGGGAAACGGATCTTTCGCTCATCCGCCGCGGAGACCCTGACCAGTTTGGAATTGCCGTTGAGGTAATCGACAATATACCGTTTCGAATTCGGACCGGACGAGAGGTCCTTGAAATTCTCCCTCTGCTCGCCACATCGCAAGATAAGATCGTAGCGTACCGGCGCGATCTCGGTCTCCTCGCCCATTTCATATTCTTTCTTGACCGCTCCCGGTTTGAAGATGATATGCGCGCCTCTCACATCCTCGATCTCGAATTGATCCCGGTCCTCGCCGCACTTGACGTAAACCATATCGCCCTTTGCAAACCTGCGCGCGTTGGCAAGTTGAACAGATCCACTTGCGGAATCGATGGCAGTAAGGGGATAGGTTTTGACTTTGGCCTTTGCCGGTTTGAGTTCGAGGATCAAGCGATTTCCCCAAGCGCCGCCGGAGGACGCTTCCAGATCGTAAAGAGGCTTGCCGGTCCCGGAGAGAATCTTTCCCTTGGCGGGCAGGTTGATTTCCTCCCGTTCACGCTGATAAATATGCGCGATGCGGACAACAAAACATTCTCTGCCGCCGTTGAGAAAGAATCCATACACGGCATATGGCAGGAAACTGCCGGGAAGAAAACTTCCGAAAGCATTCTTGAAATCGGAAAAAGAGCTTATACGGAGAGGTTTGCCGATCGGGCCGCGCTCGGTTATTCCGAAGAAAACGGCGCAATCCGTCTTGACAACCTCAAGATACCTCTCTCCCCGGCTCTCCTTTTCGATATGCACACCGGGTGCATAATATTCAGGCATTAAGTTCTTCCCTGAACGCTTCTAAATGGTTGCTTCCGGACTATAATTCAATAATTAATCTGAATCTCTCAATAGCTCCAGAAGATTTACATCCTTCCGCTCAAAACCGGACGGTTTCTCAAAAACCGCGTCCGGTATTTTCTCGAAGGAAAGATTTTCCAAAATAGAATTGTAGCGAAGATTGAAAGACATGGAGGGCACATCCAAATCCGGGGACCAGACTTCGAGTGTCATATTGAACGCCATCTGCACATAGAGGTAGGTCCAGGATTCCAGATACCCCTGCAGGAACGATTCTTCGATTCCCACAATTTTCAAAGCATCCTCAACCAGACCCTGTATTTTCGGAGTAAAAAAATTCTCCATTATATTTTGCATAGTCTTTTTGTATTCAGCGTATTCGGGGAAGTCGGTGGTCACCCATGAGTAACCATCCATCATGACTTTCAAATCCCCCGGGATCTCCTTGACCGGCGGATTCAGCCGGCCCTCCAAATTGAACAGCATTTTGCGGCATTTGAAACCTGAGATTGTCTGCCGCTCATCGCTTTCCTCAAACGCTAATTTATCCAGCGTAAAATACTCCTCAGCCAGCTCCATCAACTGCTCCAGCGTATCCAGGATTTTTTTCCTAAAACCGGCGTCAAGAAAATCATCCAAACCGGCCAGGCCGATAATCACGCAGCTGGAATCTTCCCATTGGCAGAATTCCAACAGCCTCTCATCGACATTCATATAAATGGCCGATTTCCCGGTAATTGAGGTGTCGGGCACATCGATTTCAAGCTCTGTAACCGAGCAGAATTGTCCGTCACGCACGCAGGTGGTTTGATACATTTCAAACATCTTTATGAAGGGAATTCCTGATAAGGAAGACTTCATCTCATAAGTGATATCCGCCTGAAGCGTAATTCCGCCAAATGTCGCCAAAAGGCAGAATAAAACCGGATAAATTGTCGCTTTTCTCATCTTTCAACCTTGCTGTCTATTATATCTGCCTATTTCGAAATCATCATTGGCCCATACCAGGAAACCCGAAACCACCGCCGGAAAAGTCAGCGGCGCTTTCGACTTTTTCAAAGCCTTTGGGTATTTCGAATTCGGACGCGGCTATCGACTTGGAGGAAACCTCCACCGGCGCCGTGGTCATCTTCATATTGAAGGTCATACCCGGCATCATGGCCGCCGCCTCTTCATCCATATCCGGCATCACCATTTCGATGGAAATGTCCAGATCGCCGGCAAGCACAACATAACCTGCGAATTTGGCCACCTCATCAACCGTGCCCTTTTCCATACCCATCTTCTCGAAGAATTTCATCATGTCGCCGAATCCGCCCGAGGCGCCGCCAGCGAAAACGCCGGCCAATTCCTCGCTCATCTTTTTATAGAATTCAAATTCGGCAAACTGTTTGGTTCCCCATTGAGATCCGCTGACAGAAATATTCATCGGAGTCGGTTCCGGGCCCATCATCGCCATCATCATTTGAAACTTGATATCAATCGCGAATTCCTCGGCCTCAATCTCATTGATCATCTTCTTCTCACCGGTCATCTTCATTGACATCTTCTCGATGGTCAGCATCTCCTGGAGACTGTCCAGCGCTTTATCCATTTCGCCCATAATCGAGGCGGACATGGAATCAAGAACTTTTTTGTCGTACAGCGAATAGGTCGAATCGGCGTAATTAACAACCAGCATTTCCTTTCCACCATCGCGAATAATATTCTTGGTATGTACACCCCCGGCCGCGCCCATCATGGGATTCTCCATATCCAGGGCAACCGCCATTTGGCTTCCGGTTATTAGATACGTTTGCTGCATGTTAAAGTTTCCCATCATCGGCATACCGGACATGGTCATCTTCGTTTTAACGGCGAAATCGGCGGACGCTGGCAGACTCAGAAATATCGCGATTAGAGCTGACAAAATGACAACTCTCATTAACTTGGGCATTACTCTCCTCCATTAGAATGTTAACAAAACGCATCCTCCAGTTCCATTAGGGAACTGGAGGAATGCATATCATCAGGCTCTTTCTATTTTTTCCACGGCCAGTTCGATCTCTTCCACAGCGGTGGTGGAAGTTCTTCCGTCAAGATCAAAGCCGCGCCATTTGGCCGGCCAGGCCTCAAAGAAATTATAGCGCATAATCTCGTTACCGGTATCATCGCAAACAATCACACTTCCGCTCTTGCGCTGAACCGTGCCTTCCATCACTGATTTACGCCAGAGCCAGAGTTCTTCCGTATTAACATACCCGCGTTTCAAAATGATATTGGAATAACGCGTTTGACCGGGACGTTTACGCAAAGTCAGGTCATCCCCGTCCTGATACTCGACAATCTCTGTTTCCGAGTCAAGACCGTCCACCGTCTTAAAGGCAGCCTGGGTAACGCCATCGATCTCAACCTTGAAATTATATGCGCCGATATGATCATGTTTCCTACGATTCGGCATAATTTCCTCCTATATTCATATTCTCTTAGCCGGCCGGAAAGACCGGGCTATAATTTACTCATTGACCGAAGCTCCGGATTGCCACTGGGAAATCCTGAAGATCACAAATTCAGCCGGCTTGACCGGGGCCATACCGATCTCGATCACCACCATACCGGCATCAACGACTTCCGGCGGATTGGTCTCTTCATCGCACTTCACGTAAAAGGCCTGCCCGGGAGTCTGCCCGAACAGCGCGCCATCCTTCCAGACCAGTATCTCAAAGTCGGTTATCTTGGGCACGATACGCTGCCACAGAGTAAGATCGTTGGAATCGAACACCTCCCACTGGGTAACGTTCTTGATCGACTCTTCAACCATGTTAAAGAGACGGCGGCCGTTGATATTCCTCCAATACGGATCGGATGAGACATTGCGCTCACCCCAGACCCGGATACCGCGGTCTCTGAAATAACGGAAACAGTTAATACCGCGCGTATAGAAAATATC
>DAOWOO010000383.1 GCA_030642025.1 Candidatus Zixiibacteriota bacterium
AGATCATGGATTCAGTGGAATATCTTTCCAGTCCCGGCCTCAACGAGTTGCGAATGACCAGAATGATTTCCCGTCAGCCGGAACGAACCCGTCTGTTTCTCGGCCGGATGTTTACGCTTCGGGTGAAATTTTCAATCTATACTTTTATCATAATGCTGACCATTATTGCCGGGGCGTATTATTTTATTGACAGTCGCACCTATACCAGAATCCATGAGAACCTTCATAATATAGTGGCTTCGCTTTCCATGACGGTGGCCGATCAGGCCTCGTGGTATATCATGAACCGGCGTTCCGACGTGGAGTTTGATGAACTGGTCATAAGCTATATTCGGGCCAATCCCGAATTGACCATGATTGTTCTGACCGATTCTGCCGGAATCACCCTGGCCGATACCCGCAGTATCAGAAATCTAAGGCGTATTTACTCACCGCCGCCCGAAATCGACGGTCGGCTTTTCGGCGTCCCTCAGTACCTGTCTGAGGCTGGCAATGATATGCACTATATGGTCTCTCCTGTTTCCAGCGGGAGGCGGCAGATCGGTTATGTGCATATGGCTTACACCAGCCGCCAGCTTAATGATGTTATCAGCGCCGAGCGCCAGAAAATTATCCTGCTGACAATCCTGGGCCTGGCGGTTGGAATCGGGGGGATTTATCTTTTGTCCAGTTATTTTGTCAGCCCTATAGTCCGTATAACGGAACGGGTGAGGAAATTCTCATCGGGGGATATCGAAACTGAACTCCCGCTGGAAGGCGTTGAAGAATATTTTGAGATTTCCAAGGCGCTCAATGAAATGATGAGCCGCCTGCGCCGCGACCGGGATAATATTGTCGAGCGGGAACGGGTGGCCAAGGAAATCGAAGTGGCCGGACAGATACAGGAAACATTACTGCCACAGGAATTGCCGGCCATACCCGGGTTGAAGCTGGATGCCTTCTATCGGGCGGCCTACCATATTGGCGGAGATCTTTATGATATTTTTGCCATCGATGAAAAGAACTACTGCATCTTGGTTGCCGATGTGTCTGGCAAGGGAATACCGGCATCCCTGATTATGTCGATGTTGAGAACCGTCATCAGGATTCTGGCGCGTGGCAAAAAATCAGCGTCGGACATTCTTCTCGGAGTCAGCGATTATATCCGGCATGATATTCCTCCGGGCATTTTTATTACGATTTTTCTTGGGGTTTATAATATCGATTCGCGCCGGCTGAATTTTGTCTCAGCGGGCCATAACCCGCTGATCTACTTTAAAAAGATAGATAATGATATACAGTTGATAAATCCGCCGGGTCTGCCGTTGGGTGTACCCTTGGAGCCGGATGAATATGCCGCTCGGCTGAAGCAACAGGATATCAAAATCGGGGAGGGTGATCTGCTCTTTATCTATTCCGATGGAATCACCGAATCGATGAACCGAGCGGGGCAAAAATACGGCTTTGACAGACTGGTGGAGTTTTTCAGGGAACAAGTGGCGGGTCAGTCCCTCGAATCACCCAAGGGAATATCGCAGAAAATCCTCACCGATATTGACCAGCATGCCGGAACGGCAGTCCAAAATGACGATATAACATTCATTGTCATAACCTCATCCATACCTAAAGACGCCTCCATTGAGGCCAAAAAGATAGAATAATGTTATCGTATTAAAACCTGTTTTTGACATATTTCAGTTTAAACAATTTTGATTTTTTTGTTGAGTTTGCCGGGCATGGGAAGTTATAATTAGCAGGTATGGAAAATATAAATATTTCTGTGTCGGAAAGCGGACGCGATAAGGCCATATCTATTGTCCGAATAGATGGCGTAATCGACACTCTGACGGCCACTCAGTTGGAAGATATTCTCGAACGGCTGTTTAAACGCCGGCAGTTTAAAGTAATCCTTGATCTGGCGGGTGTGGATTATATATCATCGGCCGGGTGGGGTATATTTATTTCCAGGATAAAGGAGATTCGAGAGAACGGGGGCGATATCAAACTGGCCAACATGGTGCCCAATGTTTATGAAATCTATGAACTTCTTGAGTTTGACAATATCTTGGGCGCCCATGAGAATGTCGGTTCAGCCAAGTTGAGCTTCGGCAGTTCGCCGGAGAAAATTGGGCAAAAAAAAAAAGACCCGGTAGCCACCGCAAGAACAACGGTTGAAGAACTGCCGTCCATTCAGGGGGTTATGGGGTCACCAGGCCGTAGGCAGATTATTGAAGATCCATCGGATGCAGGGGGCGATTCGGGAGAGCGGGTGGTTCTTGAGGCTATCAAGCGCGACCCATTCTATACCATTTCCGAACTTAAAGTGATTGCTGAAGAATCGGCGCCTGATTCGAGGATCAATTGGTGGGGAATTTTTGGTATTTTAAAAAAAGGCGGTCTTTTGATGCGCCGGTCACGGTTCCGGTACGCCCGGCGTTCATGGAGACAAGGGTAAACAATCAGGCGGCTTCGATATCTGAACCGGGTAGTTAATAGGTGCATAAGCCTCGTTAATAGTTTATGTTGGAAAATATATTA
>DAOWOO010000187.1 GCA_030642025.1 Candidatus Zixiibacteriota bacterium
AGGGTGGAGGCGATTATTCAGTCGATGACCCCTGGTGAGCGGCAGAACCCCGGCATTATCGACGGCAGCAGGAAACGCCGGATTGCCATAGGGTCGGGAAACTCGGTGCAGGATGTCAACAACTTGATGAAGCAGTTCAGCGCTATGCAGAAGATGGTAAAAAATGTTAACAAAATGAAATTCAAGGGGTTGCCAAAAGGTGGCTTTCCTTTCCAGATGTAACCCCGCACAAAGAGGAGCAATGCTTTGGCAGTAAGGATCAGACTGAGACGTCTGGGTGCAAAAAAGAGACCGACTTATCGATTTGTTGCGGCTGACGCCCGCATGCCGCGCGACGGACGTTTTATTGAAGCCCTCGGATTTTACAACCCGGTTGAAAAACCGGGACAGGTGAAGATCTTCGAAGATCGGATGAACTACTGGCTCGACCAGGGAGCCGAGCCGAGCACCACGGTACTCACATTGATGAAACAGGTGGGCTACTACGAAAAGTACCTCAAAATGAAAAAGGGTGAAGATGTTTCTGAAATCACCATCGCCGAGACTATAACCGAACGCCCGAAGAAGCGTAAGAAAACCAAGGAGACGAAAAAAGAAAAATAACAAACCACCAAATCTTTAGCGGATACTGACTCAAAATCAGAAAATGCTTATACAGAAGGAGACTGTTATGAAAGAATTCATCGAAACTATCGTCAAAGCGCTGGTGGATAATCCGGATCAGGTTAATCTGACGGAAGTGCAGGGAGAACGGACGACAGTATACGAACTCCGCGTTGGGGCCGGTGATTTGGGAAAGGTAATCGGCAAACATGGCCAGACGGCCAAGTCTATTCGCACTCTGATCTCCGCTATCTCGGCCAAGAAGGGTAAACGGGCGGTGCTGGAGATTCTTGAATAGTTGACGGAGAAACCGGAGTATATCGTTGTCGGCCGATTCGGCCGATCCCGTGGTGTTTCCGGCCAGATATATATACATACACTGACCGATAATCCTGACCGGTTCGCAAAAGACGCATTGTTCTGGATTGAGTCGAACGGCGGATGGATGGAAATTGAAGTTGTCTCGCCGGAGGTTATTTCCGGTCGGCAGGTAGGACGGATCAAGGGAATCAGCACCCGGGAAGAGGTTCGCAAATTTACCAATCTCTTTCTGTATATCAGGAAGGACGAGTTAGGTGATTTGTCCGATGGAACGTACTACCATTTCGATCTGGTTGGATGCCGGGTGATTGGGTCTGACAATACCGATTACGGAGTGGTGGCGGAGGTGGAACAGCTCCCTGCCAACAATATCCTCCTGATAAAGGACAGGGACGGGAAAGAGTATCGACTTCCGCTGGTGGCGGCATATATACTGGAAGTGAAAACGGACGAGAAAGAAATAATTATAGATCCTCCGGAGGGGATATTTGACTCCCCGGATGAAAATTGAGATAGTAACGCTATTCCCGGATTACTTCGATTCGATAATTAATCAGTCGATTATAGGCCGGGGGCGTGAAAAACAGCTCTTTGAAATAGAAATTATCAACCTGCGCGGCTTTGCCGAGGACAGACACCAGACGGCCGATGATAAGCCGTTCGGCGGCGGCGGCGGAATGGTGCTTAAGATCGAACCGCTGTATAAGTGCCTTAAATCGCTGGGATATGATACTGAAGTCGGAAAAGGCGAAAAAATTGTCCTGACCTCGGCGGCGGGTGAAATGTTTGCGCAGGATAAGGCGGTCGAGTACTCACTTCTAAGCCGATTGACTATTATCTGCGGCCATTATCTGGGAATCGATGAAAGGCTTCTATCGCTGTTTGAAATCGAGGAGGTCTCAATCGGCGATTTTGTCCTCACCGGCGGTGAACCGGCCGCGGCGGTTATACTTGATGCGGTCGTGAGGTTGATCCCGGGAGTACTGGGGAATTTCGAGTCGGCGCTGGCTGATTCACATACGGAGATAATGCTGGGAACCCCGGTTTATACCAGGCCGGAAGAATTTATGGGATACACCGTTCCCGAACAGCTATTAAGCGGGAACCACAAGGAGATAGAGAAGTTTCGAAGACTGGAAGGTCTGAAAAAGACATTTGAAAACCGGCCGGAGCTATTGAGAAAATTAGAACTGAATCGTAACGAACAAACATATATTGCCGATCTGGAAAAAAGAAGAAATAAGGATAAATGAAAGGTGTGACCGATGAAACGGATAGCGCAACTTGAAAAAAGCCTGATGAAGGAAAATATACCGGTCTTCAACTCAGGCGACACGGTCAAAGTGCATGTGAAAATCAGAGAGGGCGAAAAGGAACGTATCCAGGTGTTTCAGGGTACCGTGATCGGCCGCCGGGGCGGCGGGATAAATGAAACGTTTACTGTCCGCAAAACCAGTTTCGGAATCGGTGTGGAGCGTGTGTTTCCGCTTCATTCGCCCAATGTCTCCAAAATCCAGCGGGTCCGGCAGGGCAAAGTCCGTCGAAGCAAACTGTACTATCTTCGTGAGCTGACCGGTAAGTCGGCGCGTATCGAGGAAAAACTCAGCGATAGACCGGCTGAGAAGAAATCCAAAGCCAAAAAAACCAAAAAGACGGCCAAAAAAGAAGAGAAGGTAGAGATTAAAGCCAAAACTGAAACAAAGGCCGAGGTTAAAGAAGAACCCAAAGCCGAAGAATAAACTGCCCGGCCGTGAAAACTCAAAAAAGCCCCGTATTGCGGGGTTTTTTTTGATGGGATAATAATTTGCGGCATCTTAGTACGGCGTTGTGACCGGCGGATCCTCAGACCTTCCCACCAGCAAGCGGCCGGGCACCCCGGCAATAATACCTGCATAAATTTGGTTTTCGCACGTCTACAATGTAGGAGTAACAAATTTATTGGTCAGGCTTGTATTATGGATTCGGATAGATCACATAGGGTGAGCCGGCTGAAGGTAACCTATCAAAGAAACCTCTTGATGGGAACGCTGATTGCATCGGGTGTTATTTCAATGGTTGCCTTGTTCGTCCATTTGACGAAGGGCGAAACAGTATTATTTAATACTGCGGAAATAATATTTACCGATATTAATTTACCGGACAATAGCGGCGGTTACCCTGCCGGACAGGAGCGCCGGGGTTCTGTTTCGGGATTGTCATTTCAAAATAGATTGGGCAGTCCAATTCCTTCCTCCATAATATCGACCCAATCCGGACATGAGCCTGCCGAAAATCTCGGCTTTTATTTTGAAGAAAACGGTTCCGATATCAAGCCGAGTTCATATCCAATTGGGGACTGGTGGCCAGTTTCAATATCATCCGATGAATGGCCTATCAAAGATGATCCAATCGAATTTATAAAAAATAAGCCAATCAGGATACTGGATTATAATAATGATATCTCTCAAAAAAGAAAAAGAGATCGTCCTTTATTATTGCAGTTAAAAAAGCCGCGATATCCGGCGGGGCTGTATGTCGATGTTGATGCAACTGTGACACTCGGTATGACTTTAAACAATAAAGGGTATATTATCGGATGGGAGGTGTACTATGAAGAACCGCCGGGGAAAGGGTTTGCTCGAGCCTTGAAAAAGGCGCTCCGCAATAGCTATATCAAGGTTGAAATACGCAATGGTCAAAAAGTCGGGGGTCATTATATTATAACATACGAGTTTTGTAAAAAATGCCCCGATAGGCCGGTTGTTATAAAATCTCCCGATAATGTTATCGTAACGTTTTGACTCAACAAGAAGTCGTTGCAATTTTGTTGGGAAGAATTTAGATTATGTTCACAGTGAGGATTTCAAAAGCGATAGTAAGTGATGGCTTATTCGATGTTTAAGCAGCTTTTCAAAGATTAGTTTTTGCAGGGCGGGATCCCTATTGAAAATCCATTATTGAAAAGGAGAGTGAACTATGGAAATAATACTGGCCGGACTCAGGCTTCTAATGTTTTTTAGTTGTATCGGGCTGTACATCTGGAGCAGTTATCATCGTGAACCGAAACCGCCTTATGAAAAAACACCGAAAGGCAAGAGGATTGACCGGCTGATACTTTATATCTTTATCGGTTATGGCATCTTAACCGTGCCGTACGCCATTTATGATATAATATACGGCTGATTGTTAAATATGCCCGGTATGAATAGTAACAGTTACTCTGCCGGAGTGTAGTTGCTCGGGATTTGGAACAGGCTGTCATCGACCGACAAATGGACAGAAAATTAATAAACATTTACATGGGGCGGGCAGTCATATATTTTGTATAACAATAAAGTCTGACAGGAATATGCCTGTCGCGAGCAAAATATATACATAGTAGGTCTTTATGAAAACAGGGAAGCTCAGTTTCATTCTCGCATGTCTGTTGATAGTGTTTGCACTATCCGTAGGCTCCGTTTCAGCCGGAG
>DAOWOO010000322.1 GCA_030642025.1 Candidatus Zixiibacteriota bacterium
CGGAGAAAATGTCGGCTATTATCTTTTGGAGTATACCCGGATGTCTCCTGACGAAGTCGAACAGAAAGTGCGTGAAATGCTCGGATTTGTCGGTATTGACGAAGAGTACATCGACCGGCTTCCCGATGAACTGTCGGGCGGTATGAAGAGACGCGTGGCCATCGGACGGGCGCTGCTATCGACCAATCCGAATATAATGCTTTATGACGAACCGACCACCGGGCTGGATCCGCAGATGTCAACCAATGTGATAAACCTTGTCAACCGGCTCCGGGAGGTTAAAAAAGTGACCTCGATTGTGGTCACACATCAGATTGCCGATGCTTTCGAGGTGGCCGACCGGTTTATTATGATTGACGAAGGCCGTGTGGTTTTTGATGGAAATATTAAAGAACTTAAGGAAGCCGATGATCCACTGGTAGCGCGGTTCTTGGAGCCGTTCAGAGAATCGGTTGCCAATGTCCATAAAATCGACTTTATTTAACTGAGGCTATAATGAAGAGATCATCAAAGATCAAGTGGGGCGAGTTAAAAGTTGGACTTCTGATTACTTTTTGTCTGGTGATATTAGTCTGGGCGTCATTTTCCGGGGGAGGAACATCGATATTCGACCGCAAGATAAAGTTCAAGGCCTATTTCAATAATGCAAACGGCCTTGTTTCCGGCGCTCCGGTTTGGCTGTCAGGGGTTGAAGTCGGCAATGTCAAGTCGATCTCGTTTGTCAATCTCGATAAAGAGCGTCAGATAGAAATCCAGTTTGTGGTTGTTAAGTCGGTCGTGTATATGATAACCGAGGACGCCGGTGTCAAGCTCGGGACTATCGGCCTTCTGGGCGATAAGTATATTGAAGTAAGGGCCGGTTCGCTGGACAAACCGCAACTTGAAGAGGGAAGTGTGATCAGCACGATTCCATCGGGCGGTCTTTCGGCCATGTTTACCGAGGGTGAACAAATGATGACCTCAACTCGCGAACTCGTCGAAAACCTTTCCGATGTAACCGGCAAGATGAAACAGGGAGAGGGTACCGCCGGGCGGCTGTTTACCGATGACACCCTGTTTACCGAACTGACAGCCTTGATAGCCTCTATGACGGTTCTAATAAATGATATGCAGATCAGCCAGAAAAAGATTGTAAACTCGATTGAATCGGTGTCATCGAATCTCGATGAAATCGCCGCACAGGTCAATTCCAATTCGGGCACGATCGGCAAGCTTATTTCCGACCCGGGAGTCTATGACAATATCCATTCGTCAACCGGACGGATCGACTCAATCCTGACCAAGATCAATCGCGGCGAAGGTACTGCCGGGGCGCTGGTCAACGACGATGAGTTGTATCAGGAGATAAAAAATCTGGTGGTTCGCATAGAAAACCTGGTCGCCGATATCGAACAAAACCCCCGCAAGTATTTCAAGTTCTCGGTGTTTTAGAGCACCAAAAATGTACGGTAGTTTGATATTAAACCGCTTGACTATTCAGTTTAAACCCCTATATACCGGCCTTGTAAACTAAAGTTGTTAAATTATGCTCTTAAATTAGGAGCTTGGGTAAAATGATTACCAAACAGCAGGCCCTTGATTATCACTGCAAGGGTAAACCGGGCAAGATCGAGGTCAACTCCACCAAGCCGTGCATCACACAACTTGACCTCTCGCTGGCCTACACGCCGGGCGTGGCGGACCCATGCTTGGAAATACACCAGAATCCCTCTGATGTATACAAATATACCGCTAAGGGCAACCTTGTCGCGGTGGTTACCAACGGCACCGCCGTTTTAGGTCTCGGCAATATCGGGCCCGCCGCCGGCAAGCCGGTAATGGAAGGCAAGGGCGTTCTGTTCAAACGGTTTGCCGATGTCGATGTTTTCGATATTGAACTCGACACGCAGGATCCCGATGAAATCATCAAGGTTTGTCAGCTTCTGGAGCCGACTTTCGGCGGGATAAACCTTGAGGATATCAAGGGGCCGGAGTGCTTCTATATTGAAGAAACCCTCAAAAAGACAATGAAAATCCCGGTTTTCCATGATGACCAGCATGGTACCGCGATTATCTCCGGGGCGGCGCTTCTTAATGCGCTGGAACTGGTTGATAAGGATATCGCCAAGGTTCGTGTTGTCTTTTCAGGAGCCGGAGCCGCCGGAATAGCGTGCGCCAAATTATATTGTAATCTGGGTGTCAATCCGGACAATCTGTTAATGGTCGATTCCAAGGGTGTTATGTATGAAGGGCGCGGCGAGTTCAATAAGTACAAAGCCGAGTTCGTCAGAAAGACAGATTGCCATACTCTGGCCGATGCCATGAAAGATGCCGATGTTTTTATGGGAGTATCAGTGGCCAATGCAGTTACCAAAGAGATGGTCAAGTCAATGGCACGCGATCCGATTATTTTTGCCATGGCTAATCCCGATCCGGAAATAACTTACCCCGATGCCGTCGATGCCCGCAATGATGTTATTATGGCTACCGGACGATCGGATTATCCCAACCAGGTTAATAATGTGCTCGGTTTTCCATTTATATTCCGCGGCGCGCTTGATGTGCACGCCACGGCTATCAATGACGAAATGAAAATTGCGGCTGTTAAGGCATTATCCTCACTGGCCAAGCTGGATGTTCCCGATGAGGTCGCCCGGGTCTATGGTGTTGATCATTTCAAGTTCGGCCGGGAATATATTATTCCCAAGCCATTTGATTATCGTGTGCTTACCTGGGAAGCTTCGGCCGTTGCCAAAGCGGCCATGGATACCGGAGTGGCCCAGCGGAAAATCGATATCGAGGAATACAAGGAACAATTGGAGCGACGAATCGGCAAAGGCCGGGTGATTATGAATGTGGTCACTCATAAGGCCAGGAAAAACCCGAAACGGGTCGTTTTCCCTGAAGGTGACTCCATAAAAGTTCTGCGTGCGGCTCATATCGTTGCCAATGAAGGAATCGCCAGACCGGTGGTATTGGGTGATTCCAAGAGTATTAAGGCGATTGCATCGGAGCACGATATCGATATGACTGGTATTGAGATAATC
>DAOWOO010000106.1 GCA_030642025.1 Candidatus Zixiibacteriota bacterium
ACGTATCTTGAGGTTTACCGCAGTGCCCAGGGAATCAGGATGGGGGACAATACCGCCGCTCTTCAGGCCGAGTTCTATATTGATCCGCTGAATCCCGGTGACAGCGCTGTCAGCACGGTCGGGGTGGTTAAGGTTGAAAGTACGGAATATTATGCTGATTTTATCGAGCATTGGATATTATTTGACCGTCCCAACGCCGGTTCTCAGGGAGAGATTGGCGTTTTCATGATAGTCAAGAGAGCCGACAACGGCTCCCTTACCGGGCCTACCGATACTATCGGTAATATTATTCCGGAAGGCGATCAGAATTATAGACTAAAGATAATCAGGCACAAAATCCCGTCGCCCATTCAGGAAACCTGGGGTTACATGTGGCGTAATGTGTACTATCTGTTTGACCAGAACATCGACCTGGACGGTCTTGAAATAAATATATACAAGGGCCCCATCGGAACTCAGTGGACCAAAGAGAATCTGGATCATCAGGCAGGTATTGAATATATCCGTATAATGGGACTTGATCGTATTAACCAGAGCGGGGCCTTGGAGCCGGATGGCCTGGTCGATGTCAAGACCAATATTATCGATCCTGAAAGAGGGTTTCTGATATTCCCCGACCGGCAGCCTTTCGCCCCGTCTCAGAACTGGGCTGATACGTCGCTTGCCGAACAGGTACCGGAGTTGTATGAGTACCGGTCCTCCAGCCAGGAGCCTATTAAGGCCAGCAAGTACTATATCGAAGTATCCAATCGTGGACGTAATGCCCAGATAAATCTGGGTAAACCGAATATAATCGAGGGTTCCGAGAGGATTACCCTGAATGGCAGGACTCTGACGAAGGGATCGGACTATACGATTAACTATAGTTTCGGGCAGGTGACTTTCCTTACCGATGAGGCTCTGGATCCCAACGCCAACCTGTCACTTGATTTTGAATATGCGCCCTTTATCGCCGCTGAGAAAAAGACCCTGTTCGGTATGCGCGCCGAGTATGAAGCCGGCCGTGACTTGAAATTCGGTTCCACTTTTCTTTATAAGTCCGACAAGGCCACCCCCAGGAAACCCAAGGTGGGCCAGGAGACGGCCCGCACCATTGTCTGGGATGTCGACGGCAGTTTCAAGTTGAAAACAAATTTCATGACCGGGATGGCCAATATACTCCCGCTTTATCAAAGCGATGCTTCCTCCAATATGTCGGTTTCCGGAGAGTTCGCCCAGTCGATTCCCAATCCCAATGTGGACGGGGTTGCCTACATAGATGATTTCGAGGGAAGCCGCGAGGCTTATTCGCTGGGTGTCTATCGGCAGACCTGGCATTATTCATCGAAACCGGTCGGGCTCTCATCAAGCAATCGCCGGGCGCGGATGATATGGTACAATCCTTACCAGCAGGTAGCCACCGACTCTATCTGGAAACGTGAACTGGCCGCGGGAGAAAGCGGCACACATACGTTGTCGATTGAATTTCCGCCGGATGAAATTGATCTTCGTGTCGACGATTTCAATGAGGACACCACCTCGTTTGATCCCGGCACCTCCTGGGCCGGAATCATGCGTTACATGTCGGCCGGGGCGGTCAACCAGGAAAACGCCCAGCTTCTGGAAATCCGTCTTAACGGCGATAAGGGAATCATGCATATCGATCTGGGTCAGATCTCCGAGGATACCAACGGCAATGATTCTCTCGATACCGAGGACAATGAAAGCATCGGCGGTTTTTACAACAATATTCTCGATGAGGGTGAGGATATCGGTCTTGACGGAGTCATCGATGCCGACGAGGTGTACAACCCGGCCAACGGCAATTGTAATAGCTGCACAACGGGGGATCCGCACAGCGATAATTGGTACTATAATGGTTACGGCTGTACTGATTGCGGCCCGAATGATTATTCTCATATTAACGGGACCGAACGTAACGCCGAGGATCCCGACCGCTGGGGAAAACCGGATTCGGAGGATATCAATAATTCCGGCGCCAATGCGATTGAGAAGAATAACAGCTACTTCTCATTTAAGATTGACCTCTCACTGGATACATTCCTGGTTGATTCATCGGAATACCATGGCTGGCGAACATACCGTATTCCCATAAAGGATCCGGCTGTGCTTAATGATGAGATCGGTACACCCGACTGGACGCTGATTGAATTTGTTCGCCTCTGGTTTGAGTCGCCCGACAGCAGTACCTTCACTGTGAAAATCGCTTCTATTGATTTAATACAGTCCAACTGGGAAGACACGATACTGTTTCTGGATTCTCTGACAAGTACCACCCAGTTTAATGTCGCCGTAATAAATACCCAGGAAAACAGTGATGTCTATTCTCCTCCCGAGGGAGTCACCGGGTATTACGATCAGACGCGAGGGGTAACCGAGCCGGAACAGTCGCTTCTTCTGCATTATGAAAACCTGACGGCCGGTGATACCTGCCTGGCCGAAAGAGTCCTGTTTGACTCACCGAGTTATATGGGGTATCGGCGGCTGTTGATGTACGTCCATGGTTTGGAAGGCGTCACGGCCGACAGTATTCTGTATTTCTTCCGGATCGGACAGGATGCCGACAACTATTATGCCTATCAGGATACTCTGGTTCCCGGCTGGATTGATAACGGGGTCGATATCGATTTCAATGAGATCACCGCTCTTAAAGAATTTTTGATACAAAGCAGAAAAGCCGACCCGGCCCTGCCGTATGATACTACTGAAGGCAATTACCGTATTGTCGGCCAACCGAATATCAACCGCGTTAAGTACTTCGCCATCGGTGTTCTGAATCTTAATCCCGGTAACCGCCCCACCGGCGACGTCTGGTTTGATGAATTACGTCTGATTGATGTCAGAAAAGATATCGGCATTGCCGGGCGCATGTCGGTCAGCGGTAATGTCGCTGATCTGTTCAGCTACACTTTCGGCTATACTCATCAAAACAGTTATTTCAGGGGACTGTCAACATCAACACGCGGTGGTTCACAAAATAATCTGGGAAGCGGTAAATCAACCACGTCATTCAATTTCAATATCAACCTGCAGCTTTCCAAATTTCTGCCGAAGTCATTCGGCGCCAAGATACCACTACAGTTGAGGTATTCCAAGACGACCAATGTACCGCAGCTCAAGTTCAATACTGATGTTATTCTGCCGGACGAGTTGCGGGATTCCGAGAGTACGGTTAACACATCCAAGGGGTTGACGGTTTCCGAGAGTTTTAACAAGAAGACCAGAAACCCTTTGTTTAGCATCCTTCTGAATAATCTGAGAACGAGTTTCTCATATACTCGGACAGAGGGGCGTTCCCCGGCCACGCCGATGTCGATGGGTGAGTCGTATAATTTAAAAGGAAACTACAATCTCAACATCCGCACGGTACCGCATATTAAACCGTTTTTCTGGACCAAACCGGTGCCGTATCTTAATAGATTGGGCGGCAGCAAATTTTACCTGCTCCCCGGCTCTTATAGTCTGAACGGCACTCTTAACAGAACCCTTCGCGTTTCCGAGAACATTAAAGGTATATTAAACAATACTTTTACGCGGGACTTCCGGGGATCCTTCAAACTGACATATCGCATATCCGACAAACTCACGGCCAACTATAATATGGATACCCGGCGTGATATGACTGATCCGAAGACGGTTAATTTCAGTTTCAGCCCCAAAAAATTCAAGCTGGGCCGTGAAACCAGTTTTTCAGAATCATTTGCCGCCTCCTATGATCTGCCGATTTTCTCGTTTTTAACACATAAGTTCAGTTTCAGCGCTTCCTATAAAGAGAATCTCAATGTGAAGGACAGTTCCCTTTCTGTCGGTTCCAGCAAGTCATACGGGGTTTCAGGCAGTCTTGATTTGAAGAAACTCTTTGGCGGCGGCAAAAAAACCAGCCTGGAAAGAAGAACCGGTTTGCCAAGCAAGGGCAAAGTGGTTAAAAAAGAAGGCGATAATGCTATCAAGCGTGTCTTCAGGCCGTTTGCCCGGGTGCTGTACTTCCTGACCAGCTGGGCCGATCCATTTGGTTATAACTATAACGAGCGGTATAATTATACATATATCGGTCTGATGGAACGAGCCCAGTGGAAATTCCGGTTTGGTTTCACCGACGAGATTGGAGCGGCAATAGATGAGAGTGTCCGCGCAACCGGACGGTCTAACTCAATTTCGAAGAATATGGGTTATTCTGTTCGTTCCGGAACCAGTTTCTTCGGCGGTCTTAAAACCGATATCAGCTTCAACCGCAAGATCAGCGAGGATATTGAAAAGTCTGTCAATCCCCAGAAATCAATCCAGACAACTTTCCCGGATATTCGCTTTTCTATCCGGCCTCTGCGAACATTCGGTTTTCTCGGCAAGCTGCTTAATCCGCTTATCAAGCGGTTTTCACCGCGCACCGGGTATACTCGCAGTACTTCCGAATTGATAAACCTTCAGACCGGGTATACCACAAAGGAATCCGAAAGCTGGGCCCAGCGGCCTCTTCTGGCCATGAGCATAACCATACTCAGGCGGATTCAGATTTCGTTCAATACCGAAAAATCGGTTACCGAATCCAGGGGTTTTTCGTCGCTGAACGGTACCCTGACCAAGCGTGACCGTCAGGTTTCCAAACGAACCACCATTCAAACCAAGTACTCTTTCTCAGCTCCGTCAGGAATAAAAATCCCGATTTTTGGACGTCTCAGGTTCAAATCAACCATGTCGATTTCGGTTGATATATCGATGAGAAATGAAAAGAATGAAAGCGCCAGCGGGAACCTGCCGTTTGCCTCAACCGGTGAGAGAACCGATTTTACCGTGACTCCAACTGTCTCATATTCTTTCTCATCTCAAATAAGAGGCGGTCTCAGCGGACGCTGGCAGGATACCAACGATGTCAAACTTCAACGGAAATCTCATGTCCGCGAACTGAGAATCTGGGTGGATATTCGTTTCTGAGAATATTTGATTGACATTGGCGGCCACGCACGCTTCCTTCATATGTGCGGCGGCATCATGGATCGATAAGCAAAACAGGAGCAATGAGTAAACAGGTCATCAATTCCAGAAGAGATATTCCCTCGGTGGAAATACTGGTATCCGACCGGTCAATTATGGCTGCGTCAAAGTTGCTGGCTCGACCGCTGGTCGTGGAAATAGTCCGCCAGACTGTTGAAGCATTTAAAAAGAAACTCCGCGACGGCAAAATATCTCTGCCATATTCCGGATTGAAAAGTGATATTGTCAGGGAAATAAAGGAAGTATCGTCGAAAAGAATCGACCGGGTGATAAACGGCACCGGTATTCTTGTCCATACCAACCTAGGGCGGGCGCCATTGTCGGAGTCGCTTTTTGACTCAATTAAGGAACAAATCACCGGCTATGGAAATATCGAGTTCGATGTTATTTCCGGCAAACGCGGACGACGGGGAGAGCTGGCCGAGAAATATCTGTCCCTGATTTCAGGCGCCGGGGCCGGAACAGTGGTCAACAACAACGCCGCCGCCCTGTTTTTGATATTAAATACCTTTGCCAATCGAAGAAAGGTTGTTATCTCGCGAGGCGAACTGGTGCAGATCGGCGGCGGTTTCAGGATACCGGATATAATAAAAAAGTCCGGGGCCAGCATGCTTGAGATCGGTACGACCAATATCACCACTCTCGATGATTACCGCGCGGCGCTTGATGAAAATCCGGCCATGTTACTAAAGGTACATAAAAGCAATTTTTCGGTTAGCGGATTTACCGATGAAGTTGCCGTAAAAGATCTGGTGCGTTTGGGCAAGGGAGCCGGCGTGATGGTTGTTAACGATTTGGGAAGCGGTGTTTTTATCG
>DAOWOO010000270.1 GCA_030642025.1 Candidatus Zixiibacteriota bacterium
AGCCGCCAGTTCCATCTCAATCTTACCACAGATTACTGAGATATCGCGCAGTCCTTCTTTTTTATACGTTGAATAATACTCATACAATTGATTAAACTCGGCCAGTTTCTCTTCAGAGATATTGAAGGTTAACAGTTGCGGCTTCTGGCTTAAAAAAGTATACCCCTTAATCAGCTTTTCATCGTTGGCATCCAGATCAAGTTCGGACACCATACGGCTCTCGTTGAGGACATCGCGGCATTGCTTGAGAAGCTCCAACTCCCGCGCCCGATCCCTTTTGCCGGTCAATTTTAGCGTACGCTCGATCTTGTCGATATTGTGCTCTATAACCATCAGATCCGCCAAAATCATCTCATCAACGATATTCCTGAGATCACGTTCGGGATCACAATCGGGACTGAAGGCATCCAGAACAATCACATATGCATCCATCTGTTTCAGATCAGGTGTAATCTCCAGTTCACCCCCGGCATTCTTTCCCCGACCGGTAAATCCGCCGGCATCGAGAAATTCGATCTCGGCATGGGTTACCTTTTTGGTTTCCTGAAGGGTCACCAAATCATCCAGCCGGTTATCGGGCACTTTAATCACTGCCCGATGTTCGGCGCGGGAATAATCCCCGACCTGCATCTGTTTACCGGAGGCGGCATTGAAAATTGTCGTCTTGCCCGATTGCGGCAGTCCAATAATTCCTAATCTCATTTTTATTTACCGGTTGAATTCAATTCCGGATTAATCGTCACGCGGTAATTTCCTGCTTTTCTTTTTTCCCGGAGATCAGTGAGCGAAGTATCTTCAGGTTTTCGACATCTTCTTTCAGATCCTTGCCTTTGGGTGTCTCCAGAATCATGGGTACCTTATTCAACCGCCGGTCATTTACTATATGTCTGAAAGGTTCCAGCCCCATCTCTCCTTTACCGATGTGTTCATGCCGATCTTTTCTGGAACCGAATGGCTTTTTCGAATCGTTCAGATGAAAAACCTTCAGTCTTTTCAATCCGATAATCCTGTTGAATTCCTTCACGGTCGTTTTGTAATCTTTCTCCTCAATCAAAGGATACCCGGCGGCGAAAATGTGGCATGAGTCCAAACATACTCCCATGCGCGATTTGTCCTCGACCATGTCAATTATCTGTGCCAGATGCTCGAATCTGTATCCCAGATTTGACCCCTGCCCGGCGGTTGATTCCAGGCAAATTGTCGTCCGACCATTCGGAAGAGTTTCGAAAAGCCTGTTGATTGCTCCGGCAATCCGTCTTAAGCCAATTTCCTCACCGGAGCCGACATGGGATCCCGGATGCATGACAATATTACCGATCTTGAGCGTATCACAGCGCTCCAGCTCATCTTTCATCGATTCAAACGACTTTTCATATAGCTCATCATTGGGCGAGGCAAAGTTAATGAGATAGCTGTTATGTGCACAGGCAACTGTAACGCCGGTCGTTTTCTGCTCTTCGAGAAACCGTTTTATTTCCTCATCGGTCAATGGCCTGGCCTTCCACTGATTGGTGGATTTCGTAAATATTTGAATTGTATCGCAGGTAGCTTTCTTACCATGTAATACGGCGTTAAAGATGCCGCCCGCAATCGACATATGTGCGCCTAATAGCATTTTCCCCATCCTGTTATATCATAAGCAGTTATTCGATATTCCCGGCGGTATATAACCTGTTTAAACCGATTTATATCGTTTAAAACACCAATTTCATCAACGGGTCTCATAATATAGATACATATTTTAAGAGATCATATCAACCATTTTGCCCACAATCTTATTTATCTATGGGATTTTCTGTCCGGAGTCCATGATATATGGGGAGAATCCTATATTCAACGCCCGGGATGACACCAATACCAACCATCTGACCGACAGCGCAACTCGCCCGGCACATATCGTCGGCTACAGCTAATCAATGATCCGACAATACCTTATAAGAACCGAAGATTGCCAGAAACAGGAAATCTTCAGGACATTTTCATTATTGTTTCAGATTGGCAAACTGTTAGCGAGTATTATTTGGCAAAGAAAGTCAAAAAAGGATATTTGCCAATGAAGAGACTAAAGAACGAAAGCGGATTTACCATCCTTGAGGTCATGGTCTCCCTGATTATCCTGACCATGTCATTATTGCTTCTATTGAATATGGCCATGATTGCTATCGATGGTAATGACTGGTCGAATAAGGCCACCATGTCCACGCAGCTTCTGCAGGAAAAGCTCGAGGAATTGAGATCAAACAATAATCCTGTCACCGGAGTTGATACGGTTAATAATATCGAGCGCGAATGGAGAGTTACCTCCCCCTCAAGTCATCTGCGCCGGATAGATATTGATGCCACCTGGGTCAACCGACGAGGTGACCAGCTTCAGAACAATCTAACGGCGTTTATCAGAACCGATAGCTTATAGGTGATATCATGAGAATAATACTTTCAAAATTGCATAATGCCAGAGGTGCTTCCCTTCTGGAAGCGCTGATTGCCCTGATTCTGGCCGGTATAGTAACTACCGCCGTTTTCAATGTATATATCAACCAGCACAAAAGCTGGACGATCCAGGAAGAGATTATTGATATGCAGCAAAACGCCCGCGCCGCCATCGACGAGTTGACCCGCCAGATTCGCATGGCCGGACACGGTCTGCCTATTCAATTGGATGGTATCGAAGCTTATAATACTAATCCGGATACAATTGTCATCAATTACCTCATAGGCGATTGCGAGGTGAATCTTGAACACGCGATGCCCAATGCATCCGCTGAGTTGCGGTGTGACGGCCATGATGTCTCATGCTTTTATGATGACCAGTGGGCATATATCTTCGATCCTGATTCGGGAGGCGGCGAGTTTTTCCTGATTACTCATGTTCAGACCGGTTCCTCGCATATTCAACATAATACTATGAGTTTATCCAGGGCATATGATGAAGATGCGGTAGTCTTGGCACTTCAGCGCGTGAAGTACTTCATTGACTATTCCGATTCACTGCATCCGAATTTGATGATGGAACTTCCGGGACAATCGCCGGAAGTCTATGCCGAAAACATAACCGACCTGCAATTCGGTTACACAATGAAAAACGGGATGATTGTCGATTCGCCCGCTATTGCCTCGGATATCCGCCAGGTATCAATATCTCTGATGGCCCGTACGAATAATCCGGATCCCGATTTCCAGAGTAATCCGTACCGAAGCCGTGTTTTTGCATCGTCGGTTAACCTTAGAAACTTGCATTAGATATAATACCAACTGTAATTGTCAAAATAAGACAGACAAGGCAGGAAACTATGGCTATTAAGAATATCCTGACAGACAACCGCGGGATAGCGACATTTATCGCCCTGATGGTTATGATCATGCTGACCATGATAGGCCTGGCGACTCTGAAACTGGCCAACGATGAAATCAGCATCGCCGGTAACGAGCTTAATGAAATGGCGGCCTTTTATTCCGCCGAAGCCGGTTTGGAACAGGC
>DAOWOO010000039.1 GCA_030642025.1 Candidatus Zixiibacteriota bacterium
CCCCGCTGGCGGCTGATAGTCACTATCGGCTTGATTTCGGTCGCCACTTCCTTTTCGGTTTCTTCCTGACGCTGGTGTTTTTCCATTTCCCAGCGATTTAACTGTCGATTGATGATTTCCTCGATTGATCGCATATTATCACCTCCTCACTGTTAAAGATATCCTCATCACGGCATAATTGTCAACGATTTACTTATATATCAGATGATACCGGCCTGCCGCCGACAGGAGCGATTTCCGTCAAAAAAACAGCTTTCTTTTTCCCCCATTGAACATATATTCCCCTTCGTTATGGACTACAACGGGATTGACATAGACGACAATCAATACTTCGAATCGCTGGGTTTTCGCTGCGGGCTGGAAATCCACCAGCAACTGGCCACAAAGAACAAACTGTTCTGCCACTGTCCGGTCGGGCTGACCGATGCAAAACATGATGCCGAAATCCTCCGGCATATGCGCCCGACCCTCTCCGAACTGGGCGAATATGACGGCACGGCGCTCATGGAATTCAAGACCAAAAAAGAGATTATCTACCGACTGTACCGCGACCGCACCTGCACTTATGAAATGGATGACACTCCTCCGTTTTTGGTCAACCAGGAGGCTGTCGACTATGCCATCCGGCTGTCGCTTCTTTTCAACTGCCGCATCGTCGATGAAATTCATGTCATCAGGAAACAGTATCTCGACGGTTCCATTCCCACCGGCTTCCAGCGAACCATGATTATCGGGGTCGATGGCTGGATTCCGTTCAAGGGCCGTAAAGTGGCCGTCCGGCAGGTCAATCTCGAAGAGGAATCATGCCGCGAGGTTTCGGATATCGGACACCGGATAGTTTTCGCCACCGACCGCCTGTCTATTCCACTGGTGGAAATAATCACCGACGCCGAATTGAAAAACCCCGCCGAGGCCGCCGATGTCTGCCGCCTTCTGGGCAATTCCATGAAAATCACCGGCCTGGTCAGACGCGGCATCGGTACGGTCAGGCAGGATGTTAATGTCTCCATTCCCGGCGGACGGCGAGTCGAGATAAAAGGCGTCTATAAGGTCGGCAATATCAAACCGCTGACTGCAATCGAGGCCGAACGCCAGCGACACCTTCTGACTTTGAAAGAAAAATTCGATAAACGGTTTCCGTCGATTGACAAAATCAGATACCGGGAAGAGAACGTCACCAACTTGTTCAGCGGAATCGGCAATATTATCGGCCAACGGCTGGAAAGCGACCTCCCCTTGAAAGTAGCCGCACTTTATTTGCCAAACCTGGCTGATATAATGACTACGCCTCTTCAGCCTGATCGCGATTTTGCCTTCGAGCTTTCCGGCAGAGTAAGAGTTATCGCCTGTATAGATAGCAAACCCAACCTGATGTTCCTGTCGCACCGTGACCAATATGATATCAGTGATAAAATATGGGAATCGCTGGAAACAAAATTCGAGAGTGCGGATAATGACGACATCGTGCTGATTTGCGGACCGTCAATCGACGTTAAAACGGCGGTCAACGAAATAAAGATACGTATTGCCGAGATTTCCGAGGGTATCGTCAATGAAACCCGGCAGGATCTCAAAGACGGTACCACCGATTTTGAGCGAATCCTTCCCGGACCGGATCGAATGTATCCCGACACCGATCATCCCCCGGTGATGATCACCGACCAACGTGTCGAAAAGCTCCATGAAAAGCTCGGCGAACCCCTCTGGGAAAAACATGAGCGCTGGCGGAAGCTGGGGCTTCACGATGAACAGGTAAAGGCGCTGTCATTGTCACCCTTTGCCGATCTGTTTGACAGGCTGGCTGTTGAATTCAACGGTCATACCAAAAGGCTGGCTCACTATTGCACCGATCTGAGTGTCGGCCTGCGTCGGAACGGCCGCAGACTCACTACCCGTCACGATGAAAAACTGTTCGGTCTTTTTAAAGATGCAGTTTCAGACGATTGGCCTTATCGGCGAATCAAGTCCAGCCTGATCGCCATTGCTGAAGGCAGGAATAATGATACGGTGACTGCGAAAAGCATTTCCGACGATGATTTCAATAAAATCTGGGATGAGTCGCTTAAATCATTTATGGCATCGGGCGGCAACAATAAGAATGACTCTGAAGATAATTTCCGCCGCTATGTCACCGGCCAACTGCTCAATTACTTTTCAAGCAAAACAAAAGATATTCTAAAACGGGTTAATCAAAAAATCGCGGTCGAGAAACTTGTCTCCTGACAGCCGCAGGCTGATTAACCTGTATACAGCTCTGCAAATGCTTTTGCCGCCGAATCCGATGAAAAGCGATTCATCGCCATTTGATAACCAGCGTCGGCCAGCCCGGTACGCAGTCTCTCATCAGATAGAACCGATTCTATCGCATTACTCAACGCTTCTGAATTGTCAACCGGTACTAAAAGGCCGGTTTCTTCATGGTCGATAATATCAACTATCCCGCCGGATTTGGTACCAATCACGGCTGTTTTGCAAAGCATCGCTTCGGTTAAAGCCAGCCCGAAACCCTCGTCGATAGAATTAAGGACAACCACGGCCGCCCGGTTATAAATTTTGCGAAGCTCATCCTGTTGAACCGGTTTTTTCATCACAACTCTTCCGGTCAGGCCGATCTCTTCGATCTGTCTGGCCAGTTTGAATTTCTCGGAGCCGATCCCATAAATTTCCAGCCTGATTTCGGGGATTTTCTGTGATACGAGCTTGACAGCATCAAGCAGGAAATTCAGCCTCTTCTGCACGGTCAGCCGTGATACAGCCACCACAAGAAACGGTTCTTTTGTGACAGTCTCATCAGGATAAAAAACCGTTTCATCGTTGGGCATCGGCAGGCAGATAATCTTTTTTTCCAGAGATGGTAATTTGGCAATCAGCTTGTTTTTTAGAAAATGAGAGACAACTGACCAGCATTCACATTTTTCTATCAACGGTTTGAAATATGATAACACCAGCGGAAACCCGGTCACCAGCCTGATATCGGTACCGTGCGAGCTAATAAAGTACTTCAGCCTGTCGCCGTATTTTTTAAGCAATCTTTTACCGATTATGCCGCCGGGGACCAGCCAATGAATCGAAACAACTGAAATGTCTTCTTTTTCGATTACACACTCCGCCAAATGGCAGGCCTGATTGATAAATTTTTTCAGTCGAAATATTTTAAAAGGGTTGCCCATTATCTGCCTGTGCATATTACCGCGATAGGCCAGTGTTTGTTTAAATTCCGAAGCATAGCGGAAGCGGTGGATTTTAATACCGTCAATTTCTTCATACTCCGGGTAGGTGGCATCATGGGGCGCAACCACGTGAACTTCAATATCGTAGTTTTTCAGCTTTCGCGCCAGAAGATGCAGAAATACTCCGGAAAAATCGCCCTGAAAACGAATATAGTTGTGCGTCACAAAAAGGACTTTCAAACAGGCTCTCCTGATTCATTCAAAGCACTTAATAATGCCATATCATATTCTTTATACAACCTTCATCGGTTGCCGGCGTTTATAAGTCAACGATCGCCACAGCCATTCGGCCGGGCCGAACCGGAAGGAACCAAGCCAGATCGGGCTGTAAATCAATTGTATAATCCACATACCGAGCACGAAGAAAATCAGGTAGAATCTATCAATATACCCGAACAGGCCTAATCCATAACCGTAGAAAATGGTTGTCATGACTATCGTATGCATCAGGTAGTTGGTCAGGGCCATTCGCCCCACCGCGGCCAATCGACGGGTTAACCGCTTGAAAAGCCCGGTCTTGCAGATAGTCATAATCAGTCCGATATGTCCCAGTGCTACCAGAACACTGGCGGCATAATCAAGCTGCCCGCCTTCTCGGAAGAAATAGACGAAATCAAAATTATGCTCTATCAAAAGATTGCCGCCATAGGCCACCACCGGCAGGCCGATTCCGTATCCGACAATGATCATGCCTGTATAAAACTTTAAAGACCGCATTGCCGAAAAAACGCCCAATTTCATAAGTCCCATCCCGATAAGCATCAACCCGGCTATACGCCAGAACAGCATTACCATGAAAACAAATGTTTGCAATACAAGTGACTGAATCGCCCGAGAATTAAAAATGCCGATAAATCCGCCGCGATATGTATCATACTCTTTGGCCAGTTGCTCCGGGGTGGGGTCAAACCCCTCTCTCATGCCCGTCCATCCCTCAAGAATTCCTTCCTGTTCCGGCGTCAGCGTTTTGCCGCTATCCAGAATCTCCTGCGCCATAGTGCCCTGGTCTCTCATAAAACCCATGGAAAAACCCAACCCGACCGATATCAGCATGCCGATTATCAATAATACTGCACCCAGTCCGATTAACAGCCCCGGCGAGCGGCGACGCAACGGATATAAAAGAAGACCGCACATGGCATAAAAATAGAGAATATCGCCAAACCAGAGCAGATAGGCATGAGCCAGCCCGAAAATCAGAAGCCAAAGAATACGCCTGTAATAAACCGATGCAAAACTTTTTCGTCCCCTTTGCTCAGCCCTTTCATGCATTAGAACCAACCCGGCTCCAAAAAGCATCGAAAAAATCGCCATCATCTTCTGGAAAAAGAGAAGGTAACTTACCTGCCAGGTTACCAGGTTGGCCCCGGTGATTCCCCCGGCCACAGTCGGATTAAACAGGACTGCCGACGGCAATCCATATCCAACAATGTTTATTACCAGTATCCCCAGAAGAGCAAAGCCGCGCAAAACATCGACTGAATCGATTCGCTCACCGGCGGCAACCGGCGCCAATCGATTTACATCTTCCATAACCTGCTGCTGATTGCTTTTTTCATCGCCCATCATAGCTCTCTTTCCGGCAAATGATTTTATCCAAGTTAATGCCAAAGGAAATGCCGGGCAATAAAATACTGGACAGAGTCAAAATTTGAGATTGAGATATTTCCTTTTTTTATTAGCTTACGTATAAGGATATTATCGAGATATTTAAAATGTGCCAATGAATATGGACACTCTAATCGGTCGGGACTATTAATGGTAATGTATCTTTGGGATCGAATTTACTTTTGATTTTCAACGAATACTGCGCCGAAACACTGTCACCGGGGTTGTTATAAATGTCGATAAAGCGGTCATATTCAATCGGCCGCATGATGATATTCTCATAATTGGGTCGTTCCGATACCGGCAGGACCCTCAGCCAGGCATTGGCGATAAAACCCAATAAACCCCATGACGGTGAAAATACCCGGACTATATCAAAGCCGGAAACCGACTTGAAACAGCCGCATCCGGGCCGGATCAGATTCCCCTCCGGCATGGCAACGTCGGCCTTTAAAAAATATCGGCTAATGGGAAGCCTATGACCTTTATAATCAGCCGACAGACCCGAGGCCAGCGCTCCCCCGATTGACCCAACATACGGCAGGTCGGCGTGAGGCAAAAACAGATCGTACTCTTTCAGGGCGATATTCAACTCCTTCAGCGGATAGCCGGCTCCCACGATTATATAATAATCGCCGGGGACAATTTCGATCAGCCGATTCAGCCGGTCGGTTCCTATAACCACAAGATTTTTGAATTTATCTCCGACCGGGTCGATGATATTGCCGAAACCGGAGATGAAAAGTTTCTGATTGAACCTGTCGGCCAGTTTGAAAACAGCGGTGGCTTCATCCGGTGATTCCGGGTGAAAGGTCGATATTCCTCTCTGGTAGGTCAAGCGGTCTTCCGGAAATTCATCCTTAACCGCCCGCATGAAATCAGTCTGGTCTGCCATACTATAATCTTATTGAAAAAACCAACCCAAGTCAATACATTATGAAATGGCCGTGATTATTACGCGATGTCAGATGAGGTACTGTTGAAAAATACCGGAAGCCACTTTGTTACCGCCTTTGCTGTTCTGGTATTGCTGGTTTTGCTCCGGCTGATTCCATTGTTTCTGCCGGATACCCGGCTCTGGGGTATAAGTCAGCTTCTGTTTGTGCCGGATATATTTAAAATCCTGTATATCGTTATCATGGGTGTGGCGCTGGCGATGACAATAACACGCGCCGGAGAATCAATCGGGCATTCGATTACCGACGGATTTAACGCATTGTTTTACACTGGCCATGTTTCACTTATTGCCCGTACGGCGGTGGTCGGGATAATGGGTGTCCTGTTTGTTGTCTTTGCGGCGCCGACCCATTTTCTGGGCGACGGTTATGAATTGATTCAGACTATCGGTTCCACCGCCCGCGATATCGTCAAGTGGAGCGAGATCGGATCGATACTCATTGTTACCGGGGTTCAGTCTGTAATCGGCGAAACCAATACGGACAATGCCCGGCTGTCATTTCAGATTGTCTCGGTCTTTGCCGGTGTTGTTTCAATCTGGTTTTATTTTCTTATTGCTGAAATTGCCACTGAAAATCCGGTCAAACGCTTCCTGATTTTTGCCACACTGCTTTGCTCAGGGAGTCTTCTTCTCTTTTTTGGATACGTGGAAATCTACCCGCTCCTCTGGCCGGCAACATCCGGTTTTCTATATTTCGGATTGAAATTCATTAATACCGGCCGGGGCGCATGGCGGGCCGGTGTCTTTTTAATATTCGGCCTGTTTATTCACATGCAAAGCGCTGTTCTGATTCCGGCCTTTATCTATTTGATTCTATGCCGGGGAAAAGGGCTCGCTTTTTATCAACGAAAGCGGAAGGCTCTGAAGATATCGGCCCTTGTCGCTATTGCAGGACTTATTGTAGTTTTCATATACAAATATACGACCGACCTGTATATCGAAGATATCTTCCTTCCGCTTATAATCGGCAAACCGATTGACCCGGAGTATGCCGTATTCCGTCTGCCGCATATACTTGATATCATTAACGAACTGTTTCTTGTTTCTCCGCTTATTTTGCTATTGGCTATTATATCGATCAAACGCCTACGGTCGGCTTTCAGGAAAGAAAATACCGCTTTCCTGGGGTTGGTTTCGGTCGGATACGTTCTGTTTTTACTGGTTATCGATCCCAAACTGGCCATGCCCCGCGACTGGGACCTGTTTGCATTGTCCGGCCCGGCGCTGACTGTCCTGTTAATACTATCTGCCAATCAGCGATGGATCGACGCTCTTAAAAGATTGACTGTCCCGATTGTCTGTTTTCTCGTAACCGCACCCATACCGTTTCTTTATGCTAACCTCAATAAAGACCAATCGCGGGAATATATAAAATATGTTATCGACACCGACTTCAAACGCTCCATGTCCAGTCTGGTGGTATTGTACGGTTACTACGGTGACCGTGGCGAGGTGCAAAAAGCAGATTCGTTAAAAGATAGATATAGTTCAGGATACCCTTATAAGTATAAACTGGATTGGGCCTATGACATGTATGAAAAGGGTCATATCGCAGCATCAAAATCAATGTTATCTTCTTTACAGCCAAATAAACTCGATGTCAATTATCACAGTCTCTGGTGCCAGATATATTTCAGAGAAAGGAAATTCGACAAAGCGCTGGAATCAATCAATAAAGCAATACAACTGAAGAGGTATATATTTGTAAATTATTACAATCGGGCTATGATATATTGGTTCATAAATGAAAAGGATAAGGCACTGGAGGATTTAAATACAGCCCACCGGCTTAACGCCAACGACCTGAATACCATCCAGTTTTTGGCCTCACTTTATTTTTCCTCAGATAATAATGATTCTGCAATTGTATATGCCCAAAAACTGCTTGAACTTGACTCCACCTGGGCCGATGCTCACTATTTTCTGGCGGAGTTTTATTACAGCAAAAGGCAATATCCGCGGATGAGACATCATATAGAAAAATACCTATTTTATGGTACCGGGGACAAACTCTTCAATCAACGCTCGGCTGAGTTTCGGGAAATGCTGAAGAAAGTAAATGGGGATGAATAAATCTCTGACACACGGCCAGCCGAAAATAAAAACCCCCGCCGAATTCGGCAGGGGTTTTGAATATAGGGTACATCAGGAATTATTTTAGTACATTCCGCCCATACCGCCCATACCGGGAGCCCCGGCCGGCATTGCAGGCCCTTTATCATCTTCAGGAGCATCGGAGATGATCGCCTGAGTGGTCAGAAGCAGTCCGCCGATTGATGCGGCATTCTCCAGGGCCGTGCGGGTAACCTTGGTCGGGTCAATAACACCGGCCTTGAAAAGGTCTTCATAGGTATCAGTCTCAGCATTGTAGCCGAAAGCGCCACTTTCTCTTTTCACCTTGTCGACAACAATCGAGCCTTCGACTCCAGCATTGTTGGCAATCTGGCGAATCGGCTCTTCGAGAGCACGGCGGATGATATTGATACCAACCATTTCATCGTCGCCAAGCTCGATACTGTCCAAAGATTTCATGGCACGAAGCAGAGTCACTCCACCGCCGGGAACAATACCTTCCTCAACCGCTGCACGGGTGGCATGAAGAGCGTCCTCGACACGAGCTTTTTTCTCTTTCATTTCGCTTTCAGTTGCGGCGCCAACATTGATAACA
>DAOWOO010000470.1 GCA_030642025.1 Candidatus Zixiibacteriota bacterium
GACATGATCGGGGACCAGCCTGTTCCAGTCGAATTCATAAGTGCAATGAAAAACAGAATGCATCAAAGAAAATAGAGGTTAGTTTTGGGTAAAACAATCTTTTATCTGTTGGGCTTTATTACATTTCTGACATGTTCGGTGCAAGCGGCGACATTGTCGCAGGAATACCAGGAAGACCTGGTTGGCCGGATGCTGTATATTCACGGCAACGGACCCAAACCGGCATCAATTCCTGAAGATCATCACTGGAGCGGGACGCCGATTGCCTTTGAGGCGTTTATAAATCGGAACGAAATGTCCGGTGTGCATAAAAGTATGGCGGCCAGCCTGGCCGCCCGCCCGACATATCTGTCGCTGTCGTACTATTCTCCCGGCGGTCATTTTCTTTTTCATTATATCACTACCGGTATTCATGCCGTGTATCAAAGCGATCTGGACACGATTGGCGGTGGCGACGGCGTTCCTGACTATGTCAATCAACTGGCGATCATTGCCGATTCCGTCTGGGATCACGAAATCAATGTTCTGGGCTATCCCGCTCCTCCCTCGGACGGCTTTTATCCCGAGGGAATCGATGAAAAATATGATATGTACATCGCCCGCCTTTCTTCAACCATCTTCGGTTTTACCCAGGGAGATGTGTCGATTACCGATCAGCAGGCGACTTCGTTTATTGTTCTGGCCAGTGATTATCGTATCGGGCCGTATGTCAACCGTCCTCTCGATGCCGCCCGCGTTACCATTGCCCACGAGTTCTTTCACGCCATCCATTTCGGCCTTGATTATTCTGAATATGAAGAAGGTCCCGGGGATCGTCCGTTCTGGTGGGAAATGTCGGCGGTCTGGATGGAAGAGCAGGTATATGACGGTATTAATGACTATTACGCATATATACCGTACTATTTTGAATTTCCCTGGAAATCATTTCAGTGGTTTAATGCCCTGCATCCGTATGGCGCCGCACTTTTTCCAATCTATCTCTCGGAGAAATGGGGTCGGGATATTATCAGGGATATATGGCTGATGTGCCGGGATTTCGGAGTCGGCCCGCAGTTTTTCTTAGCCGCCGATGTTGCTATTAGTACCAGATCAGGCGGTGAGTATGATCTTCGCCGAGCCATGCAGGAGTTCACCGTGTGGAACCTGCTGACCGGTCAGAGAGCATCGCGGGCGCCGAAAGGTTTCGGTTATTCCGAAGCGGAGCATTATGCGGAAATTCCGGATTCGTCATTTAAAATCCATGCTGCTTATAATCTTGTTATGACAGCAAGAGATGTTGGCAGCGATCCAGAGTCTCATTTCATTGATAATGCTGCTGCGGCATATATTAATCTCAAGGCGATTGCTGCCGTTCGCGATCCCGTCGATGTTTGGTTTATTGATGAATTATTCGGCGCGGTCTACCCATTCCCGGATGATTCGGCTGATTATAGCCTTTCTTTTATCGGATTTCCTCTGAATGAATCAGATACCGTCGATATCATGATGTACGATCATCCCCCCGATACATCGATAC
>DAOWOO010000348.1 GCA_030642025.1 Candidatus Zixiibacteriota bacterium
CGCCTTTGAAGCGAAAGTATATCGGGAACATATGTCCCACTACCGCCGCTATACCGGAAGCAAGTTTAAGATACTCAGTGTTAATCCATCCGGATGTAACCAGGGTCGCGACAAATACGGCCAGCGCTCCCTTGCCGATATCGCAGATAAGGACCAGTACGGCCGGAAACGATCCCGCCGTACGATAGACATTGGTGGCACCGATATTGCCGGAGCCGTGCTTTCGGATATCGTTGACCCCGAATAATCGGGGGATGATATAACCAAACGGTATCGCCCCGAGCAGGTATCCGATCGGTATGGCAATCCAATCTAGCGTCACGAAATATCTTTTCTCAGCCGCCCGAAGACAGACATCGGGCGGCTGCCGGTTCAGTTTATGATTACAAATCAGATCAGGCTAATTGTCGATAGCCTCGCGAATCCGATCCATTATTTCCTTGCCTTCTTCTTGAGAGATTACGCCGTCCTGCATGATCTCCTGGAAACTGGTGGAAAGCTGCTGTATCTCAGACTTGTTAATTTTCTGCTCCTTGATAGCCTGCCTGAAATCATCCATCAGGGCGTCGACATCCTGCTCGGCAATCCCCTCGGGCAAATCCTTGATAATTTCAGAGGAGAGCGTATCGGTCATCTTGGTCAAACCGGCTTCGATCAGTTCATCCTTATAGATATAGCACACAATCGACAGCGCAATAATAATCACTGCGATTATAGCGACGATAATCAGGGCAATCAGGCACCCTTTTGACATTCCCTTTTTTCCCTCAGCCATAACACACTCCCTTCCTTAAACCACACTCCCGAATAGAGTTAGTTCATGCGACGAATAAATCATTATATGACAGCTTATTATCAGACACATATAATATACAGGTTTAACGTTTTTAATTATATTATATGGCGAATTCATAAGCAACCGGTTTCTGAATGATTAAAAATAAAAAAGGGCCACACCTGGCGGCCCTGAATATATAAGTTTATGTGGAAACCTGCCTATTTTTTTGCGGCTCCCTTATCTTTTTTCTTTGTCGATTTTTGATCCGATTTGGGTTTTTCGATCAGAAGTTCCACTATCGACATCATGGCACTGTCGCCTCGGCGAAATCCTTCCCGCAAAACCCTGGTATAACCTGACGGCCGGTCGACAAACTGGGGAATGATTTCGGAAAAGAGCTTTTTGACCACCCGCTTGTTTTTTATGGTTCGGCCGACCTGACGGCGCACCGCCAGAGTATCTTTCTTGGCGATGGTTATCAGCCGATCAACCATCCGTCTGAGTTCCTTGGCCCGCGCTTCGGTAGTTTTCACCATTCTATGGTCCAGAAGCGAAGTCGCCATATTGGCCATCATAGCCTCGCGATGAGGTTTGGGCCGGTTCAGTTTCTTGGTTTTTACCTGATGTCGCATAATAGTACCTTCAATTTACGAGGACGACTCCAAATACTTGGAGATATCCATACCAAACGACAATCCCAGTTCATCCAGTATCGCATTCAGTTCATTCAGTGATTTTCGTCCGAAATTCCGATATTTAAGCATTTCCGACTCGGTTCTGCCAACCAGGTCAGACAGGGCCTGAATATTCGCCGCCCGCAGACAGTTTGATGAACGAACGGAAAGCTCCAGTTCATCGACGCGGGTTTTGAGAAGCTGGCGAATTCGAATTGTTTCATCGTCTTCTTCAGGTTCTTCCTCCATCTCGATCTCTTCATCCATATGGATAAATAGCTGGAGATGATCTTTGAGCAGTTTGGCCGCAAAGGAGAGAGCATCTTCCGCTGTAATCGAACTGTCAGTGGTGATCTCTACGATAAGCCGATCATAATCGGTGCGCTGTCCGACACGGGTATTTTCCACCTCATAGTTGACTTTTACAACCGGAGAAAACAGTGAATCGACATATATAGTGCCGACCGGGGCGTCGGGCCGCCTGTTAAGTTCGGCCAATTGATAACTTCTACCCGAATCAATATCGATTTCCAGTTTGAATTCTTTGTCCTCAACCAGTTCCGCGATATGCAGATCCGGGTTAAGAATTTCAATTTCGGGGTCACCGGTGAACATTCCGGCGGTTATCGGGCCTTTTTTATCGGCCTCGAGTGTGAGAGTCCGCATGTCATCGGCATGCATCCGCACCCTGATCTTTTTAATATTCAGCACCAGTTGAGTAACATCCTCATACAGTCCTTCGATAGTGGTAAATTCATGCAAGGCTCCCTGGACTCTCATGGAGACCACGGAGGCACCCTGAATTGATGATAGAAGGACTCTTCGAAGAGCGTTGCCCAGCGTATTTCCGAAGCCGCGTTCCAGCGGCTCAATGACGAATCGAGAATAATTATCAGTTGCCGATGATTGATCCAAAAGAATCTCTTTGGGCATCTGCAGACTTTTCCACTTCATAATATACTCCAGCCTCCCAATAGACAGATATGCCTGTTACTTCGAATATAACTCAACAATCAGTTGTTCGTTGGCGGTTGTGGGGATATTTTCCCGTTTGGGTAATTCCAGAAGCTGTCCCTCCATCGCCGCCTTGTTAACCGACAGCCAGGCCAGTTCACTTGTTTGTCCCATGTCCTTAAGGGACGAATGAATAATATCCAGATTCTTTGATTTATCCCGTACTTTGATTACATCGTTAGGTTTCAACTGATAGGACGGGATATCGACAATCCGCCCGTTCACCATGAAATGCCGGTGTCTTACCAGTTGCCGGGCGGCCTTACGCGAAGGTGCAAAACCAAGGCGATAGACCATGTTATCGAGACGGCATTCCAGGAGCTGC
>DAOWOO010000285.1 GCA_030642025.1 Candidatus Zixiibacteriota bacterium
GATCCTTGATGATCTCCTCAAGGATATCCCAGACCTCGGGTCGTTCTCTCTCAACCAGCTTCTTGGCCGATTTGACTGTCTGAACATACCCCTTCTCCTCAAGTTTCGCGATGATAAACGGCTTGAAAAGTTCGAGGGCCATGTTCTTCGGCAGACCGCATTCGTATATTCTCAATTCTGGACCAACCACGATTACCGATCGGCCGGAATAATCAACTCGTTTACCCAGAAGATTCTGGCGAAACCGACCCTGCTTTCCTTTCAACAAATCCGATAAAGACTTGAGCGGCCGCTTGGAATCACCGCGGACGGAGTGAGTTCTCCGGCCGTTGTCAAACAGCGCGTCAACCGCCTCCTGAAGCATTCGTTTCTCATTCCGTAAAATCACTTCAGGCGCCTGTATATTAATAAGTTTTTTGAGCCGATTGTTGCGATTAATAACCCGGCGATACAAATCATTGAGATCTGAGGTGGCAAAACGTCCGCCCTCCAGTGGCACCAATGGCCTGAGATCCGGAGGTATGACGGGAATCACCTTCAAAACCATCCATTCCGGATGATTGTCCGATTGGCGGAACGCCTCGATGATTCTCAGCCTTTTGAGAGCATCTTTCTGACGCTGGGCGGATGTTTCCACCTTCACCCGGGCGCGTAGGCTGATAGCCAACTCATCCACATCAATGCGGGATAACAGTTCATGGATGGCATCGGCGCCCATCCGGGCGTCAAACTGCTTGCCGCTCTCCTCCAGATCCAGATATTCCTCTTCCGATATAATATCCCGTTCCTGGTAAGAGGTATTCCCCGGATCTATCATTATATATGCTTCGTAGTAGAGTATTTTTTCCAGTTCACGAACGGACAGATCCAGCATGTGCCCGATCCGCGACGGCAGAGACTTAACATACCAGATATGAGTTACCGGCACGGCTAGTTCAATATGCCCCATTCTTTCCCGACGAACTTTGGACTGGGTGACCTCAACACCACATCGATCACAGACAATTCCCCGAAAACGAATCCTTTTGTATTTTCCGCAACTGCATTCCCAATCCTTGACCGGTCCAAAAATCCTTTCGCAAAACAGTCCGTCACGCTCCGGTTTGAAGGATCGATAATTAATTGTTTCCGGTTTGGTTACTTCACCAAACGACCACGACAGAACCGTATCCGGTGAAGCCAACTGAACCCGGATGGCAGAAAAGCACGACGGTCCTTTCTGCGTTGATTTGGGTAAGCTTGAGGGTATGGTTACCACCGCTCTACTCCTTTATATAAGCCATATAAGCGCCCGTTACCACGGGCTGTCCCATATTCATATCTCATCATGCCGATCAGGTCTTCATCTGCTCTTTCTCAATAAGTGTAATATCGAGACCAAGCGATTGCAGTTCCTTAACCAGCACGTTGAAGGATTCCGGAATCCCCGGTTCCGGCGGATTTTCGCCTTTAACGATTGCTTCATATATCTTACTGCGTCCGGCGACGTCATCGGATTTGACGGTAAGAAGCTCCTGAAGCGCATAGGCGGCGCCGTAGGCCTCCATTGCCCAGACTTCCATTTCACCGAAACGCTGCCCGCCAAATTGTGCCTTACCGCCCAGAGGCTGCTGGGTCACCAGGCTGTATGGGCCGATTGAACGGGCGTGAATCTTGTCGTCCACCAGATGCAATAGTTTCAACATGTAGATTATACCGACCGTGATCTCGTGATCGAATGCCTGTCCGGTGAATCCGTCATAGAGCTTGATTTTGCCGCTTGACGGAAGCTCGGCCTTTTTCAGCATTTCCTTGATCTGCTTGAGCGAGGCTCCGTCAAAAACAGGAGTCGCCACTTTAACATTCAGTTTACTGGCCGCCCATCCAAGATGAGTTTCCAGAATCTGGCCGACATTCATTCGCGAGGGAACACCCAGCGGGTTCAGCAAAATATCAATCGGTGCGCCGTCTTCAAGATACGGCATATCCTCCACCGGAACGATTTTCGATACAACGCCCTTGTTTCCATGACGACCGGCCATCTTATCACCAACCGACAGCTTGCGGCGTATCGCCACTTTAACTTTGACCAGTTGTTTGACGCCCGGAGACAGTTCCGCTCCGCGGACAATTTTATCGACTTCAATTTCCAGTTCAGAATCTTTGATCACAAGCAAATCGGCGGCTTCGGCCAGGATTTTGTCAACCTTCCGGTTAATACTATCATTGTCACAAAACCCCTCGGGGGCCACGGTCGAATCGAAGTCAAATGATTTCAGGTGCTCGGCATCATATTTATGTCCGGCCCTGATCAAAACCGTATTATCAATAATCGAACGAATCGTTCGGCTGGCCTGACCGTCAAGTATCTGGGCGACACGCTCATTCCGGTGCGCAACAATTGACAGTCTGAGCTTGCCGTATCGCCGCTTGACTTTGGCAATCTCCTGCTTCTCCAGGCTCTTGGCGTCATCGGTGCGTTCCTTGCGAGTAAACACCTTGGTATCAATAACCACGCCTTTCATCCCCGGAGGAGCCTTGAGTGAGGCATCCTTGACATCACCCGCCTTTTCGCCGAATATCGCCCTGAGAAGTCTTTCTTCCGGTGTAAGTTCGGTTTCACCCTTTGGAGTAACCTTGCCGACCAGAATATCACCGGCCTCAATCTCGGAGCCCATCCGGACAATACCGTGCTCATCGAGATTCAACAGTGCTTCTTCGGACACATTGGGAATTTCCCTGGTAATTTCCTCGGAACCACGCTTGGTATCGCGTACCTGAAGCTCGAATTCCTCGATATGGATAGAAGAAAAAATATCTTCCTGAATCAATCGCTCCGAAATAATAATGGCGTCCTCGTAGTTGTACCCGCGCCAGGGCATAAAAGCAACCAGGACATTATATCCGAGGGCCAACTCGCCCTTATCGGTGGCGGGGCCGTCTGCGATAACGGATCCTTTTTCAACATGATCACCTTCATGAATGATGGGACTGTAATCAATACAGGTATCCTGATTAGAACGGCGGAATTTCGTCAGTTTATAAACATCATCCTCATAAAAACCGAGTTCATCGGATTTCGGTTTGATGTCGGGATGGACTATAATCTTTTCGGAGGAGGTATATACTACCGTGCCGGAGCGTACGGCCGTGACGGCCGCCCCGGAGTCAATGGCGACTTTCGCCTCCATACCGGTTCCGACAATAGGAGCATTGGCTCGCAGTAGAGGAACCGCCTGCCGCTGCATATTGGAGCCCATAAGCGCCCGGTTGGCGTCATCATGTTCAAGGAAGGGAATCAACGAGGCCGCCACCGAAACAATCTGCTTGGGCGATACCTCGA
>DAOWOO010000451.1 GCA_030642025.1 Candidatus Zixiibacteriota bacterium
CTTTCGGTGGTGATGGACATGGCCCTGCGGCTGGTTGACGGCGAGGTGGGCCTGATAAATGTAAACGATAACGACCAGCTTAAGATGAAGGTATCGTGGGGTGTCAGCGATGAGTTTGTCAGGACACTCACGTACAAAGACGGTCAGGATCTTGTCTCTTACTGTTTCAATAACCGAACGCCGATAATTATTAACGACATGAATAAGAAATCGAACGAGGGCATACTTTTAAATTCTATTATCGCCATGCCCATCATTACCAAGGAAAAATGTCTGGGCGTTCTGGTTATCATCAATAAAGCCAGTGGTGGTGATTACGACGAAGAGGATAAAGAAATTCTGGAGATGTTGCTCAGTTTTGTAGCGGTGGCGATTGACAATTCGAGTCTTTTAAAGAACAAGCTGGAAAAACAAAAAATCGAACAGGATCTGGCGATTGCCCGCCAGGTGCAGGAGACGATCCTGCCGCAGAATATCCATAATATTCCCGGAGTGGATATTGGCGCAGTTTATTATCCGGCGCGTGATGTCGGGGGTGATTTTTATGATATTCTGACAATCGATGAATCCCGTTTTATTGTAATTATCGGGGATGTTTCCAACAAGGGTATTCCCGCCGCCCTGATTATGTCGGCGGCGTCGGGTATTATCAAGTCAATTATCGCCCAGAATCCGACCATAAAGGTCGCCCAGCTCGCGAAGTCGTTAAATGACCTGCTCGCCAAGGAAATTATCCGGGATAGGGAAATGTTCGTGACGCTGTTCTTCTGCAAATTCGACCTTGAGGGAAAATTACTGACCTATTGTAACGCCGGCCATCTGCCGGGGTTGTTCTGGGACAGTTCCCGCCGGAGTATTGTGGAATTGAGCAAGGGCGGGCCGATTGTGGGGCAGTTCCCAGGTATTGATTTCAAATCCGGGGAGATTCCCTTAAATGGGGATGACCGCCTGTTTCTTTTTACTGATGGTTTGACGGAAGCGGCTGACCGTGAGGACAATCTTTTTGGCCGGGAGCGGGCGGAACAGGTGTACCGTGACGAAATTGGGCTCTCGCCTGTCGATTTCTGCCATAAAGTGAAAGACCGGGTGGACCGTTTC
Organism: Candidatus Zixiibacteriota bacterium; assembly: GCA_030642025.1. Taxonomy (GTDB): domain Bacteria; phylum Zixibacteria; class MSB-5A5; order GN15; family PGXB01; genus DAOWOO01. The sequence goes on from DAOWOO010000451.1 coordinate 1,099, forward strand.
AGCGAGGGTGCTACGGAAGAGATGGAGGATGACTTTACTATCCTTCAGGTTAAGGTGAAACAATAATGGCGCAATATAATTTTACATACCCAACCGTACCTGACTCAGAAGAAGCCTTTTTTGATGACATCTGTTCAGTTTTGAAACCGTGTCGATTCAGTAAAGATTTGTGGCACCGGGTAATGCTGGTTTTATCAGAGGCCTTTACCAACGCGTATCTGCACGGCAACCGAAAAAATCCGAATACCGCTATAAATGTAGCTTTAAATGTAATTGAAACGGAAATAACGGTCGATATAGTTGATGAAGGAGTTGGAAGGGGGAGTATCGACAAGATAAAAAATAAGAAGCCTTCTATGCCCTCGATGGAGAGTGGCCGAGGTATAGATTTAATCCGTCATTACGCCGATTCCGTGGAATTCGCGGTTGATGAAAAGGGGGGATGCAGGGTTTCTATTAAGTTATTACTGGAGAATAAACAAGTTACTAAGATATAATTCTGGAGGAAACAATGGAAATTAAACACAGAGAACATGATGGAATCGCCATTCTTGATTTGAGTGGCCGTCTGGATCTGGCCAGCGGTTCCATGTTAAAGGATGAGATTAAA
>DAOWOO010000334.1 GCA_030642025.1 Candidatus Zixiibacteriota bacterium
AAGATATGTCGCTGGGGAAAGATCAAAAAAGTATGTCAGACCGGGATGATTATATTAAAGGTCTTCTGGCGGTTATTTTCGACGGGTTGTCAGGCTGACCTATTTTATTTCGGCTGTCGGCAGTTGCACTCTGAAACCATTCATCTTCAAAAGAGTTTTCATGCGGCGCCGCACTTCGGATTCGGTCATTACAAAATCCGGGCCGACCTGCTCGATCATAATCGAGCTGACACACGAGGCAAAACACCCGGCTTTTCTTAGGTCGCCGGTCCTGAGGTACTCAAAAGTAAACCCGGCCATATAGGTATCCCCTGCGCCGGTAGAGTCAACCAGGTCGATCTCGTAGGGCGGAATATCAATAAATTCGTTGCCGTCATATATCAACGACCCCAGCTCGGCCAGGGTTACGATAACAATTTCCGGGCCCCAACTTTTTAAAATCCCGGCTGCCTTATATGGATCCTTCCGGCAATCGATACCGGTCAGAACCCTGGCTTCAAGTTCATTTGGTTTGATCACCGTAAAATGCCCCAGCGCATCTTCGATGCCTTCAACTTTTTCATGGAAAATGCGTCCGTTTTCATCGGCATTGCGCAGCAGACCCTGCGGGTCACAGAAAAACAAACCATCGAAATTGCCCCGGATATTCTTAATCTGTTCCAATGAGACCTCACCCAGGATCGGGGCGATGAGTACCGCGCGGGAGTTTTGATACAGGGACGGTTCCAGATCGCCTATATCCGAGGCCCGGCCCAGAAGATCAAGGGTGCGGTTTCCGAAATCGTCGTAGTACACCAGCGAAAACCCGCCCGACCCCCGTGAGGGGATTATGGTATGCTCGATACCCAATATGGCGAGTTTGTCAACGAAATCAGACTTGAAATCATCGCCGATTGCGCCGATAAGCTGCACCTTCTCGCCCAGTTTCGACAGCGCCAGGGCCGCATTGGTGCTGCATCCGGAAAGAATCCGGCCGTCGGTTTCTATTTTTTGTGTCTTTATATAATCATAGACCGGGTTGCCGATTGCGGTAATCATAACGGTGTTATTCCCTGTCTCGGTTTTTCAAAACCTTGTGAGCATAGAACAGGCGCTGGATTGATGTAATATATGATGTTGCCCCGACAATAATCAGCGCAATTTCCAGCCAGCGAGAATGCGGAAAAAAATATTCCAGAAGTGAACCGGCAATAATCAAAATAAACTTTTCCAGACGGCCCACAATGCCGACTGCGCAGTTTTTAATATTCCCCATCGATTCGGCGACCGCGCGGGTATATGAGGCAATAATCATCCCGAACAGGGCAAACAGACCCCATCCGGGGTGAACCATGCCCGACAGGGTAATCCCGGCCAGGATAAAGAACTCGCCGTACCGGTCGGAAACATGATCGAGAATCCCGCCGAAAACCGTCCCCATATTACCGGCGCGGGCCGTGGCGCCGTCCAGCATGTCGGTAATCGAATTTACCAGCATCCAGGTTATACCCCAGATTATATCCCCGCGCCAGAAGAAGATACCGGAAACGATGCCGGAGAGAAAAGATATCCCGGTCAACATATTGGGGGTAAAGCCCAGTTTCAGGCAAATTCGGCCCAGGGCAGGGGTGGAACGCTCGTAAAATTCACGTTTAAGTTTATTTATTTCAGGCATAATTCTCCTGTCAGTTGAGGGCAAATATAGTCCTGCCGAAAACAAAGTCAAGAGATTACACCTGTTATGATTTCATGGCGATTGACAGAATGGGATAAACAGTATATTTTCACCGTTCGCTTATGGATACGAAAAAAGAACAAAAGAGAATACGAAACTTCTCGATAATAGCGCATATCGACCACGGTAAATCAACTTTGGCCGACCGGCTCCTGGAGGCAACCCGGACAATCTCCGAGCGCCAGATGCGCCAGCAGGTGCTTGATGACATGGACCTGGAACGGGAGCGGGGAATAACCATCAAGGCTCATGCCATCAGGCTGGCCTATCGGGCCGGAGATAAAAATATCTACCAGCTTAACCTGATCGATACCCCCGGCCATGTTGATTTTACCTATGAGGTCAGCCGTTCGCTTTCGGCCTGTGAGGGGGTGCTTTTGGTGGTCGATGCCGCGCAGGGTGTCGAGGCGCAGACTGTTTCCAATCTTTTTTTGGCCATTGAAAATGACCTGGAGATTATTCCGGTCATAAATAAAATCGATCTTGAGGCCGCCGATCCTGAGAAAGTTTCGGAACAGATAATTGATTTGATAGGGTGTAAAAAGAATGAAATCATCCATTGCTCGGCTAAGACCGGGCAGGGAATCGACGAACTTCTGGAGGCGATTGTCAGCCGTATCCCCCCGCCAACCGGCGACCCGGACAAACCCTTGAAGGCGCTGGTTTTTGATTCGATGTATGATTCCTATCGGGGAACCTCCGTGTATCTGAAAGTTGTCGACGGTTCCGTGGCAAAGGGCGACCGGATAAAGTTTTTCTCGCACGGCAAGCAGTATGAGGTCGATGAAGTTGGCTGCCGACAACTGACCAATATGCCGCTGGAGAGCCTGTCATCGGGTGAAGTGGGGTATCTTTTCGCCAATATAAAAAATGTCGCCGATACCCGGGTGGGCGATACTATCACGATGGCTAGGGACGGCGCCGAAAAACCGCTTCCCGGGTTTGTCGAGATAAAGCCGATGGTTTTCTCGGGGCTGTATCCGGCCATTGCCGAGGACTACACCATGCTTCGCGAGGCGCTCGAAAAACTCAAATTGAACGATGCCTCGCTGGCTTTTACGCCGGAGACATCATCTGCCCTGGGTTTCGGTTTCCGGTGCGGATTTCTGGGTATGCTCCACATGGAGATAATCACCGAACGGCTGTCGCGCGAATACGGCCAGACCATTATCAACACGGTTCCC
>DAOWOO010000308.1 GCA_030642025.1 Candidatus Zixiibacteriota bacterium
GGCATCGAATGTGTAATCGGCGCAGTCATTAATAATTACCGACGGTGTGCTCCAGTCGGTGTACGGATAATCAGCCCGGGTTTTTTCGATTTCCGATGATGAGGTCTGCATCAGGATGACAATCCGCCCGGCATACTGACCGGACAGCACCTTGAACACCTTGAACCCGGGACTGATTCCCGCTTTGTACGTGGCCGAACTGTTGCCCAGATATGTACGCATGGTATTTATTATTCTCCATTAAAGGCCGGCCCGGCATCACGCCGGGCCGAGCATTGATCAGGCATAAACCACGTCAAGAACAACCGAGGCTTCCCGTATCACCTTGGCATAGGCAACCGCCTCGGATATCACCGCCTCCTCAAACCTCTGTTCGATAATCTTGTCGTACTCAACCATCAGGGGCTGGGTAATTACCTCCTCCACGGCAAACCGCGAATCGAGGCCGATAATGTTATCGGACGGAACATTGTCGCAGCGCAACAGGGCTGCCCCCAACGGACTGAACAGCTCGCCCTTGTTCTGGAAACGGTACCCCGCCATCGGATCCTTGAACTCATCCAGCGTGAGAATCGACTTGAGATTGCCCACCGGACAGATCAGCGTGTTCATCTCGAACGGGGCAAACTGCGCCCAGAGATTAATCAGGTCATCATAGTCCAGCGTTCCCGAAGCATCGGTCTGAATAACCTCGGCCGGATTGGAATTGCCGTCGCCGTTGATAATCGTATTGACAATAAGAGCGATCTTATCGGTCTGAAGTTTGAACCCGATATACCACAATAGTACCCTGAACTGGGCGGTAGTACGGTAGCGAAGCGCCTTGTAGCTGGCTTTCAATCCAAGGCCGTACTCGGGGACATTGATCGAATGATTCTGCTCGGTCACCAGGAGATGCGGAATATCACTGGCCTCGCCGATCGGACGCAGCGACAGCCGGTCGGTTGACGAGGTGTCGATATGGAAAGGGGTGTACCGATTACTGGCCACGGTGGTGGAGTTGGCGATAATCGCCGACAGTTCCGGCCGCATCGACTGACCCTTCTTTATCTCGCGAAGAATAAACTCCGGCATTAAAGACGGGCTTTTCTGGTAAAACTGCTCGACCGTGGTGGGACTTTTTCCACCAAGGCGTATACCGGCCAGGGCAAGCTGGCGCTCGAAAGCGTCAAGCGGACAATCGGACGGGGTCGGATCATACTCCTCGGTTTCCAGAAGCTCACTCAGGGTCAAACCGCGCGAGTCGGCCTCATGATAAACATCCCGGCTGATTTTAACCTCGGTGGTCCGGCTCAGATCAACCGGCCCGTCAAGCTCTCTTTCGGACAAATCGCGGTTATGACGTAAAAACGTTTCGCTCTGTATAAAACTGTTAATATCCATAGATAACTCTCCTTAGTTCAAAAGAATAGTGCAATCGCTGGTTCCGTTTACCTCGAGAACCGTCCCTCGGGCGATATTGCCGCCGGCCGGATCGTTGCCGCCCAGCGCCGGGGCCTGTTTGACCGTACCGTCGGCCCCACCGACCACCCGCTCGCCTACTGTCGGGTTGGTGGTGGTAATCGGCAGACGGCAGATTCCGCCGATCTGCACTGTCGCCACCCGTTCTCCGTCGTCGTTGTCGGTCAGGGTCAGGGCCACCAGTTTGCCCAGAAGCGTTGAATTGTTCGTGCACGGTCCGATTTCGTAATCACCGGTTAAGGTCATGGCCGCGCCGATATCGGTATCCTTGAGATCATCGGCACTGTCGGTCTGGTGAATCGAAAAGCTGGCCAGAACCGGCGCCACCGTTTCCAGATTTTGATCGCGAACACTCATTATTTTCCTCCGTTACTTTCATGTCGTGTACAGGCCGGGTGTATACCCACAGGGCCATGAAGGGATTGGCTCCCGCATTATATTTTATATTCCATCCACTTTTTTGATATGTCTTTCCCGGCCGGCCGATAAGCCAGGTATTTGAAACTGGCCGGGAAATACGTACGGAATTTTGCCGTTACCCGGCCGTACAGAGATATCAGTTCGGCCGCATCGATCGACTCGTCTTCATCGGACAGCCTTGCCGCCAGATCACCGGCAGCATCATCGGGGCGGCAGGCCAGAACAGCCTTGAGCATGCCGACAATACGGCCGCGGTAATCAGCTTTAATGGAGATCAATTCATTATTGATTCTCCCATGTTTCTTCACCAGCGAAAGAGTCTGTTCCAGTATTTCCGCCAGCCGGTCAAAATCGATAAGCTCAACCGATTCATCATGCAGATTCTCTTTTACTTTCTCGATATTCTCAATTTCCAGTACTTCCATACTCACTTCCTGTCTCTTTTGTTATCTATGAGATATGATTCAATCCGACTTAACCGTGATTCGACATCTTTGCTGAACTTATGGAAATCGTCCTTGCTGATAGTGCCCTCGCGGATGAGAACTTCCAGACGGGCCAGGCGTCGGTCGATTGTTTCTACCAGCGCCGTTTCCGCCTTCTCGGCCATCTGTATTCGAATACTGCCGATTGTCGTGAAGTACGCCGCCGACATCCCCAGGAGTATCAATATGAAATTGATCAGCGGTCGGCCGAACAACACACTCAGCACTGATTTATCGGTCGATACGCTCATGCACACATCCTTCGGGGTGATTCACTATCGATCCTGTATAGAAGAAAACGCCTTGCACCGTTAATCACGGCCGGTTTGAGTCGGTACCGTCCGGACATGACGCCGTCAAGCGCAAAATCGGTAACACCTTTATTTTTGATTAAGTCTGTAACATTTCCGGAGATATACATCACGCCGCCGGGTTTATTTTCGGCCAATTGCTCGGCGAGAAATCGCCGCCGGTTTTCCAGAAGATCAACCGAAAAGTTATGTACGCGATAACAATCAGCATAAGCACTATCAAGAGAAATAAAAATATCTTGGCCGTCCTTATAGACGGCGTACCGCCTTTTCAAACATTTATCCGACAGTGAAACAGAAAGCAATTCCGCACTATCATTATGCCCGAATGATCCATACCGATCATACAGCCTCGGATACACAAGTGTCAGCCCGTCTTCGGACCGATGCACGGCTGATACTTCCAATTCAATATTCTCGCCGGGCAGGAGTTTCATATCGGGAGCGATTAAAGAAATACTGA
>DAOWOO010000380.1 GCA_030642025.1 Candidatus Zixiibacteriota bacterium
ATCGATTCATCATAACGACCCATCTTCATCAGAAGCTCAGCGTAGGAATCATACGGATTCGGATCATCCGGAATCAGTTTGATATACACTTTGAAAGCCTTTTCGGCCTTATCATAATTGCCCATGAATCTGTGGGCATAGCCAAGCTGATTGTAGGGCTGGGAGAATTTCGGATTGATCTTGAGCGCTTTGTCATATTGCTTGATAGCCTGCTCATACTCCTGCAAACCGAAATATTGATTTCCCAAAAGATTTTGGGTGCGCTCATCATTCGGATAAAGATCAACCATCTTTTTGAAATATTCCCGTTGCAGCCTGGTGTTCGCGTTGGAGCCGGCCTGGACCGCCAGAATCCAATACTTCTCGCCCTTGGAAACCTTATCCTTCAGCGCCAGGGCGTTGTCCAGCATCTCAAAAAAGCCCTTATTGGTGGGCTGAACAAAGGCCAGATTGAGATAGGCTATAGCGAATTTGGGATCGGCCGCAACCGCCTTATCGAAGTATTCCCGGGATTCGTTGAAGCGCAGTTTCTCGATGAGATCTCGCCCCTTCAGATAATTATCCAGGGCCTCCCTGGAGTTGGTGGTGATGGGTAGTTTACCGTCCCCGGCCAGCGCCAGACCCTGTACCAAAAATACCAGCGCCAGGATTGTAAGAGCCAAAAACAGTTTTGAGGTGTTCTTTACCTGCATTTTTTCATCCTTTCCGTAAAAACCAGAGATTGATATTACCTTTACTTGCCGCTTTTAATGTTCAGTAATATTTCCAAATAAAACCTTGCATCATTCAATGGCGTAATATCACCGATTCCAATTACGGCAAACCGGCTGGAATGTTTCAAAAAATAGATCACATATTATGTCCCGTATTGTATTAAATACAATATGCCGTAAGTGCGTATACATTAGCCTCATAATTAAAGATTTACTCACTCCCGCGGTGGGAAAATGCGGATTTTTGAGCATGAGACCCCCATTTTTGATTGCTGACGTTAATTTAATCTGGCTCTGTTTGTTGTCCTGATTCTGATATTATGCACATTAAAAGCGGGAGTCGAGAAACCGGCGGATACCGGGTTGGCTGTCGATTAAAAAATTCAGCCGGGCATCCTGATCGGCTTTCCGGGTTTACTGTGGTTATTCTGTCTCGGGGATGATTATCCGCGGTCTTTGCACTCCGGCACGCAACTGCGTATGCGTATCCAGCGAGACCAGCCTGCCGTCATTGGCAGTTAGAATCTCTTTGATTTTGGGATCGAATTCGTTTTTGCCGAAACTCTCTGTGATCATGATCGCGAATGAAAGCTTAAGATCGTGATAATCTTTCAGGTGTAATCCTCCGGCGATCAAACCGGTAATGTTCGCGTCCCGCATACGTTCCAGATCATCGCTGTTGACAGTATCTTTGGCTACGATTTTCCCCGGTCCGATATTATCGCGGGCCAACTCGCCGTAAACCTGTTTATCATTGCCCCAAACGCCCTGGATAACGGTTCCACGATTGGCCAGAATGCATCCTCTCTCGGTTGTTTTTTCGACTTTGCCCGGCATCCAGGCAATCAGCTCGAGTTCTTCCAGAAGCGGCTCGATAATTACAATGCCGTCCTCCGGATCGATCCCCTTTACCACTCCCCGGATGGGCGAGATGCTTTTACGCTGATGGGGCGGTTTTCCAAGAATGGCCAGCGTCTGGCTGTTTTCAACCTCATCACCAACCTTGCAGGTGAGATAGGCTTTAATGCGGTTGGATTTTATGTAAAGTTCGTTGGCGACCTGGACATGGTAAAGTTTGCGCACATTTTCGGGTTTCTCCCGCACGATTACAGCCCCGCTGGGCAGAATTTTCTCGACTATGCCGAACACCGGTGAACGGAATGTTTTGGTTCGTACCAGGTCGACTTTATGTTTGGCCAGAATCTCGTTTTTCTCGACTTCATCCCCGATCTTCTTATGAAAATATGATGGCAGATCGCGAGGGGGGATATCGATTCTCTCCGCTATACTCAGAAAAAACGGCCTCAGGAAAGCCCGCACGCTTTTGGCGATAATCGTCTCCGGTGAAACCATGTCGCCCTCGCCGACCAGGACCTCTCCGGGGATGGCCAGTTCGCGATGGATTTTAATTTCACCGCTATAAATTTTCTGCTCTTCGCTGATTTCGAATTTTCTGGTGACCGGCTTATACTCATCGGGGATAAATGAGGGACAGCTGTTGGCCGCGGGCCGGCCGCGCGCGTCGATAATCAGCGGTCCATCCTCCGGGATCAGCGTTATCTGTCTCTTCTCGCTTTTCAGCTTTTTAACCTTCATATCCAGGGTGACAGGCTCATCCTGATTCGGTTCCACAAAGGTTACCTCGCCATATTTGACAGTCTCACTGATCGGTAGATTTGCATTTGTGGTTCCGCTGATTTTTATCACCTCCGCGCCGAGTTTGGCGTTACCGCTGGGCGCGGATAGCGTGCCGAGTTTGACCAGTCCGAATTTATGGAATAATTCCAGTGCCAGTTCCGGATTGGCCTGCGC
>DAOWOO010000011.1 GCA_030642025.1 Candidatus Zixiibacteriota bacterium
GTCCGGTACGGTGTTCCGTCTATTGTCGGCTGTCTACTTCTGGCGGCCATTGTGGCGGTCATTGTTTCGACGGCTGATTCATTTCTTCTGGTTCCCGCCACCAACCTGATTCGAGATATTTATCAGCGTTTTATAAATCCCAAAGCATCTCAGAAACAAATTGTTCTCTATTCCCGGATAGCCGTGGTCATCCTCGGCGTATTTGCATTTATCCAGGTTCGCTTCTTTACGCAGGTTCTGAAAATGGCGCTTTATGCCTATACCATGTATGGAGTGGGAATCACTCCGGCAGTACTAACCGCCTTTTTCTGGAAACGAGCCACCGCCGCGGGTGGAGTGGCATCAATTGCATCGGGTATGGCGATGACGATAATCTGGGAAGCCCTGGGTCAGCCGTACGGGGTGGCGACAGTATATCCAGCCCTGGGCCTGTCGCTGATCAGTCTGGTTCTGGTCAGCCTGCTTACACCAAAGCCGCGGGCTGATAAATGGAAGCCGTTTTTCTCGTAGTTTCATATTCCATGCCGGGATATTTCAGTTTAATATGATTGTTTTTTTGGTATGAAAAACGCTTATTATTTCTGTTCTCGGAAAAATCCGGTGGCGGTATAGGTATGAGTTCGGCAAAAAGACAATATCAGGCGCTTGTCAAAATTCACTATGATCTGTTTCGTCGTCTTGATGACAGTCGGGATGCGGCTGTACAGGCAAAAATCGATTTGCCGGAAAACCGCAACCGCGAGGTTGTGCTGCCATCCACGGATGATTTATACCGGATGTTTGACCGATTCAACACTGAATGCTTCAATGGCCGATTGCCGGGGGTAAAAATTTCATATTCCGACCGGATGCTCATTGCCGGTTCATTCACGCCGGCTACGCGGGAAATCAAAATTGGGCGGAAGTATCACAATATCTTTCCCGATGATATTCAGGATACCCTCAAACATGAGATGATCCATTTAATCTATGCTCGTCATGACCGCGGTTTCAAGGCCATGGCGGCTCGGCTGGGAGTGTCGCTCAGGGCTCGGACACATCCTGATCTTCGGGGCCCCCATAAATATTTATATATCTGTCCTGCCTGTGGTCGGGAATATCCTCGCCGCAAAAGGTTTCGGATGGCCTCCTGTGGTGTTTGTTCAAAGGAGAATAAATTCGATCCCCGATTCAAATTAAGACCTGTGAAGGCCCCATAATATCCAGGAGTTGCCTTGCCAATTCAACCGGATGGGCCGCAAATATTTGCTAATTTCGTTAAGAGTGATTGTTTTTTGGCCGAATAAAAATAATCGAGGGGAAATCGGCATAAAAAGCCTTGACAGGGAAAGTTATTTTGCTATATTCCAAAGCTTTTAAAGATATAGAGATAGCAAACCGGATGGTTCCGGGGGAAAGATGAAGACATTTATACCTAAAGTTGACAGTCACAATCGCAAATGGTTTCTGGTTGACCTGAAAGGGGCAGTCTTGGGCCGCGCCGCGGTCGAAGTGGCCAATATTCTTCGTGGAAAAGATAAGCCAATTTTTACGCCGCATCTTGATGCCGGAGATAATGTTATTGCCATTAATGCCTCTCAGATAGTCGTTACCGGGCAAAAGGCGTCATACAAGAAATACTATCGATATACCGGCTATCCGGGCGGGTTGAGAGCGACCTCTTATGAGAAAATGATACGGAATGAATCACCCCGCGTGTTTATGCATGCGGTAAAGGGGATGCTTCCGAAAAACCGGCTGGGCCGGCAAATGATTAAAAAGCTGAAGGTCTATGCCGGTGACAATCACCCGCATCAGGCACAGAAACCGGAAATGAAGAATTTGTTTCCATCCAAATAGAGACGGTAAATGACAGAAACGAATTTTGAAGCAACCGGACGCAGAAAAGAAGCTGTCGCGCGCGCATCGATCAAAGTGGGCGGCGGGGTTTTTGTTATTAATAACAAGACTCCGAAAGAACACCTCAAGCGCGACGTATTGGTTGATCAGGTAAACCTGCCAATGAAAGAAACCGATACCCTCGGCAAACTGGACATCGTTTGTCGTGTCAATGGTGGTGGACTTTCCGGGCAGGCCGGGGCGATCAGACTCGCCTTATCCAGGGCGTTGGCCCAGCTTGATCCCGATCTTCGTCCGATTCTTCGCAAAGGTGGACTGTTGACCCGTGACCCGCGCGCCGTAGAAAGAAAGAAATACGGTCAGCCAAAAGCGCGTAAACGGTTCCAGTACTCCAAGCGTTAAGAAAGTAACTGTATACTATCCGGCCAGACCGGAAATAAGCACGTTCTGACAGGGGTCCGGCGGTCCCGTTCCGGGTCCGGACCCGAACTGTGGAGCGGAAGAAAAACCGAAAGGAGATTTCCTCGTATGGTCAGTTCCCAGATTCAGGATCTGTTGCAGGCCGGGGTTCACTTCGGGCATCAGACCCGTCGCTGGAATCCCAAAATGAAGCCGTTTATCTTTACCGAACGGCACGGCATTTATATTATTGATCTTAACAAGACGCTCGATGCCATCAATGTCGCCTGTCAGAAGGTCAGGGAAATTGTCGCGCGCGGGCAGTCAATTCTGTTTATTGGAACGAAAAAACAGGCCAAGGATGTCATCAGGGACGAGGCATTACGGAGCAAACAATTTTTTGTCACCGAGCGCTGGCTGGGCGGAATGCTAACCAATTTCGCCACTATCAAGGGATCTATTAAAAGGCTTAAAGATATGGAACGGATGCGTGATGAGGGCGAACTGGAAAAGTTCACCAAAAAAGAGCGCGCTAGTTTTGATCATGATATCGATAAGCTGACCAGGGTTCTGGGCGGTATCAAAGAGATGAATTATCTTCCGGGATTGCTTTTTGTGGTTGATACCAAGAAAGAAAAAATCGCTGTCGCGGAAGGCTCCAAGCTGGGTATTCCGATTATCGGAATTATTGATACCAACGCCGATCCCGACCCGATCGATTTCCCGATCGCGGCCAATGACGATGCCATTAAATCGATTCGCATTATTACCCGTACTATTGTGGATTCGGTTATCGAAGCCCAGAATTCGATTTCGGAAAAGGAGATCCTCGACTCACGCGATACAGATAAGACAGAAAGACCTCAAACATACTCCACCCCCGATACCGACAAAAACGTCAGGAGAGACTGATCCCATGGAGATCACAGCAAAAATGGTGAAAGAACTTCGCGAGAAAACCAACGTCGGCATGATGGATTGCAAAAAGGCGCTGGTCGAGGCCGACGGCGACTTTGACAAGGCTGTTACCCGTCTGCGTGAAAAAGGTATCGCCAAGGCCGCTTCCAAGGCCGGTCGGGTCACCAAAGAAGGGGTCATCTTTTCATATATTCATCCCGGCGACAAGCTTGGCGTTCTGGTCGAAATAGACTGCGAAACCGATTTTGTCGCCCGCACGGACAATTTTAAGGCCTTCGTCAAGGATGTGGCCATGCAGATTGCGGCGACGGGACCGCTGGTCGTAATGCGTGATGAGCTTGACCAGGAACTGATTGAAAAAGAAAAAGAAATATACCGTCAACAGGCGCTTAATGAAGGTAAACCGGAGAAGATAGTTGATAAGATTGTCACCGGCAGACTGGATAAGTACTATGCGGAAGTTTGTTTGATGGACCAGTCCTTCGTCAAGGACAATGACAAAACGATCACCGACTTTGTCAATGAAATTATCGGCAAGCTCGGAGAGAATATAGCCATCAAGCGATTTGCCCGTTTTAGGTTGGGTGAATAAATATGGGTGATGATCCGAATCTGAAATATCGGCGGATCCTTCTTAAGCTATCAGGCGAAGCCCTCGCCGGAGACAAGCCGTTTGGCATCGATTCCGGGGCGCTGACCAATATCTGTCGGGAAATCAAGGAAATCAAGAATTTCGGCCTTGAAATAGGCATTGTTGTTGGCGGCGGCAATATATTTCGCGGGATTGAGTCCATCGGCCGCGACATGGACCGTGTCACCGCCGATAATATGGGTATGCTGGCAACTGTGATAAACGCTCTGGCCTTAATGGACAGACTGGAAGGCATGGGGGTTCACACCCGGGTAATGTCGGCGGTCAGCACCGAATCATTTGCCGAACCTTACATTCGGCGACGGGCCATCAGGCATATGGAAAAAGGGCGCGTTATCGTTTTGGCTGCGGGAACCGGTAATCCGTATTTTACTACCGATACGGCAGCATCGCTCCGCGCCAAGGAAATCGGGGCCGAAGTGCTGATAAAAGCGACCAGGGTAGACGGAGTCTATTCCGCCGATCCTCTATCCAACCCGGAAGCCGAATTTTATTCGCATCTAACCTATATGGATGTTGTTAGAAATGAACTGGGCGTCATGGATCTGACGGCTATTACCATGTGCAAGGATAATAATATGCCGGTTATCATATTCAATATGAATACCCCGGGAAACTTGAAGAAAATAGTCCTCGGCGAGAAGGTCGGGACTCTCGTTTCATAGATAAAAAGAGTTTTGGATTTTTGGTCAAAGGAGACCTCCAATGGCTGATCAGATTTATAAAGATTCCGAAGAACGAATGAGAAAAAGTTGTGAGTCAATCAAAAAACAGTTTGGCTCGCTTAGAACCGGCAAGGCCACGGTCTCACTGCTGGATGGTATCAGGGTTGATTACCATGGCTCGGTGATGCCTTTAAATCAGCTGGCCTCTATTTCCACCCCGGAGGCCCGGTTGATGATTGTTCAGTGTTGGGACAAAGGGGTTGTCGGCGAGGTGGCCAAAGCTATTCAAAAGGCTGATTTGGGCCTGAATCCCCTGGTGGAGGGGAATATTATCCGGCTGCCGATCCCGACTCTAAACGAAGAACGCCGCCGGGAACTGGCTAAACACTGTAAGAAGATGGCCGAGGACGGCAAAGTCGCAATACGAAATATACGCCGCGATGCCAATGACAAGCTCAAAGAAGCCGAAAAGAACAAAGATATCTCTGAGGACGACAAAAAGCGCGGCGAGGCTAAAGTCCAGGATTTAACTACCAAATATTCCGATATGATCGACGAATTGATGGAGGCCAAGGAAGCTGAAATCATGGAAGTCTGAGCCAGATGAGAAACAGCTTTTTGAGGGCCGGCGATTGCAAAATCATCGGCCCTTCTTTATATCAACTCACTTCGATTTCACCGTGAAATTGATCCGGTTCGAACCACCTGCCCGCGGGTTTCGGTAATGGCCGTTATTCCACCAAGTCAAACTGCCAAAATAATTTGACAATTGGAAAATAATAAATATATTGCAACTCTTGTTAAATAAATACTGTGAATAATTTCACAATTGTTGATGTGGTGGAAATCAAAACATAATTGTGATAAAACCGTAGGAGTTGGTCATGGCTGATGTGACTGAGTATAAGAACTATATCAATGGTGAGTGGGTGAATTCCCGTACGGGAGAGACATTCGAAAATCGCAACCCGGCTAATATCGATGATGTTGTCGGCGTTTTTCAAAAATCAAACGAAGATGATGTTAATGATGCCATTGCGGCCGCCAAAGAGGCGTACAAATCATGGCGCCTGGTACCGGCCCCGAAACGTGCAGAAATTCTCAACGGTATCGCCGACCGGACGGTTAAAGAAAAGGAGCGTCTCTCTCGTGACATGACCCGCGAAATGGGCAAGGTTCTAAAGGAGACCCGTGGCGACGTCCAGGAGGCCATCGACCTGGGGTACTACATGGTCGGCGAGGGACGCCGCCAGTTCGGATACACAACCCCGTCAGAATTACCCAACAAATTCAATATGTGTATGCGCCAACCACTCGGTATCTGCGGGCTGATTACGCCATGGAATTTCCCCATGGCCATACCATCGTGGAAAATGATGCCGGCGCTGATCCTCGGTAACACCATTGTTATTAAACCGGCCACCGATACGCCGCTATCGGTGGTGAACTATGTTAAAATAATGGAAGAGGCCGGCCTGCCGCCGGGCGTGGTAAATATCGTAACCGGCTCCGGCCGAAATGTCGGCGAGCCGCTGATGAGACACAAGGATGTATCATGCATCAGCTTTACCGGTTCGACCGATGTCGGACGGCGGATTTCCGAAGCCTGTGCCACCGATTTCAGACATTGCCATCTGGAAATGGGCGGCAAGAACTGCATCTTTGTTATGAATGACGCCGATATTGATCTGGCCGTCGATGGTGCGCTCTGGGGCGCTTTTGGAACCACCGGCCAGCGGTGCACCGCTTCCTCGCGTATGATAGTCCATAAAGATGTCATCAAGGAATTTACCGACAAGCTGGTGGCCCGCGCTAAAGCTCTTAAGGTCGGCGATGGTCTCGATGAATCGGTCGATATGGGTCCGACAATCAATGAAAGCCAGATGAACACGGTGCTTAAGTACATTGATATCGGCAAAAACAAAGACGGCGCCAAACTTCTCTGCGGCGGCGAACGGCTGACTGGCGGTAAATACGACAAGGGGTTCTTCACCATGCCGACAGTGTTCGGTGATGTGACCTCCGATATGACCATTTTCCAAGAGGAGATTTTTGGCTCGGTAACATCGATAACCGAATGCGCTTCCTTTGAGGAAGGTATTGATTTGTGCAACAATACCGCCTACGGCCTGTCGGCGTCTATTTACACCCGCGACATCAATAAGGCTTTTTCCGCAATGAGAGATGTTTACACCGGCATCTTTTATGTCAATGCCCCGACTATCGGCGCCGAGGTACACCTGCCGTTCGGCGGTGTCAAGAACACCGGTAACGGTCACCGTGAAGCCGGTATCGCCGGGCTTGACGTTTTCTCCGAGTGGAAATCGGTTTACATTGATTTCTCCGGTAAAATTCAGAGAGCGCAAATAGATAACAACTAGTAATTATATACAGACTGGAGACGGATATATGCAAAAGAAAAGAATACTCATTATGGGAGCGGCCGGCAGAGACTTCCACAATTTCAACTGCCTGTACCGGGACAATAAAGATGTCGAAGTAGTAGCCTTTACGGCCACCCAGATTCCTGAGATTGAAGGACGTAAATATCCCGCCGCCCTGGCCGGAAAACTATACCCCAGGGGAATCCCGATTTACCCGGAGGCCGATCTTCTGCAACTTATAAAAGATAAAAAGGTTGACGAGGTTGTTTTCTCATATTCGGACGTGCCGTATGACTATGTCATGGACAAAGCGTCGTACGTCATGTCGGCCGGTGCGCGGTTTTCGTTTGAGGCCGCCGGACCGACCATGATCAAGTCCAAGAAACCGGTGGTGGCGGTTTGCGCCATTCGGACCGGTTGCGGCAAATCCCAGACATCGCGGCGTGTGGCCGAAATTCTGCGTGATATGGGTCTGAAAGTGGTTATCATCCGCCATCCCATGCCGTACGGCGACCTGGCCAAACAGGCCTGCCAGCGATTTGCCACTCTCGCCGATATGGACAAACACAAATGTACTATCGAAGAGCGCGAAGAGTACGAACCGCATATTAATCAGGGCAGTGTGGTCTATGCCGGTGTTGATTATGAGATAATCGTTCGTGAAGCTGAAAAAGAGGCCGATGTCATTCTCTGGGACGGTGGTAACAATGATATGTCGTTCTATCAGCCCGATCTTCTGATTACGGTGGTCGATCCGCACCGTCCGGGACATGAGTTGGAGTATTATCCCGGCCAGAATAATTTCCTGATGGCTGATATAATTGTGATCAACAAGATCGATACGGCACAGCCGGAAGGTGTCATTGAAGTGCGCCGCAATATCCAGGCCTTTAATCCGTATGCGGTGGTGGTTGACTGCGCCTCTCCGATCAAGGTAGAGAACCCCGACTTGATTAGCGGCAAGAGGGTGCTGGTTATCGAGGACGGCCCGACCACAACGCACGGTGAGATGGAATACGGCGCGGGTATGATGGCCGCGGCCAAGTTCGGCGCCGCCGAGGTTGTCGATCCCAGGCCGTACACGGTGGGAACCATTACCGCCACATTCGAAAAATACCCCGATATCGGTCCGCTTCTGCCGGCCATGGGTTATTTCGGTAAACAGCTTCAGGACATGAAAAAGACAATCGACAAGGTCGAGTGCGACTCCGTTATTGTTGCCACTCCGATTGATCTGAACCGTGTTGTCAAGATCAATAAGCCGGCTGTCCGCGTTACCTATGACCTTCAGGAAATCGGCAAGCCCGACCTGACCGATATATTGACCGCCCGTTTTAAAGTATCGAAAAAACGCACGGCGAAAGGCAAAAAGAAATAACTGATGATGAAACTCAGCGGCAAATCGGCGGTAGTCGCCCTGGGCGGTAACGCCATAACCAAACACGATATCGAGGATACTATCGCCAATCAGTTTGCCAATACCCGCCGATCACTGGATGGAATTGTCCATCTGGCCCGGTACGGTTATAAATTAGCAATTTCTCATGGTAATGGCCCGCAGGTAGGCAATGCCATTCTGCGGGTTGAACTGGCCGCTGAAAAGGCGCCTATCCTGCCGCTGGGTATATGCGTTGCTGATACCGAGGGCGGCATGGGGTACATGATCGAGCAATCCCTTCAGAATCGTCTCAGGCAGGAGGGAATAGACCGACCCGTGGTGACAATAATATCACAGGTCGTGGTCGATAGAAATGATCCCCAGATAGCTAATCCAAGCAAGTATGTCGGACAGTTTTATTCCGAAAAACAAGCCCGACTGTTCACCGATAAGCGCGGTTGGACCATGAAAAAGGATGCTGACCGCGGCTGGCGGCGGGTGGTCCCGTCACCCCGGCCGCTTTCCGTTGTGGAAACTGAAACTATTAAATCTCTTGTAGACAACGGGACGATTGTGATTGCCGTCGGCGGCGGCGGGATTCCGGTCTTTATCGACGATAACGGCGACTACGAAGGAATTGATGCCGTAATTGACAAGGACTTCGCCTCGGCCGTGCTGGCCCGGGACATAAGCTCGGAAACTCTGATAGTATTAACATCGGTTGAACAGATTGCGCTGAATTTTGCGAAGGAAAACCAACGGTTGCTGGACAGAATTACCGTATCAGAAGCAAAGAAGTACCTGAAAGAAGGACATTTCCCGCCCGGCTCGATGGGTCCGAAAGTTGAGGCCGCCATCCAGTTTATTGATAACGGCGGCCGGGAAGTTATAATTACCTCAATTGAGAATGCCAGCAAGATTCATGATGGAAATGTCGGAACGAGGATAGTCCCCGATTGATTATGTGCCGGATTTCTGAAAAGATTGTCTCTGCTATTCTAAGTCAAGGCCGGATTTACGAGGTCGGCGGCGCTGTTCGCGACAGCCTGCTGAAAAGAAAGGTACAGCCGGAAGATCGTGATTACCTGGTCTGCGGCGTGCCGTATCGTGAGCTTTCGCAAATTCTGAAGAATTATGGTAAAGTAGACTTGGTGGGAAAATCTTTCGGTGTCATAAAATTCACGCAGTATGTTAACGATAGTAAGTACACTTTCGATATTGCTCTTCCGAGAAAGGAATATTCAACCGGGGTGGGCCATCGCGATTTTATGGTGTCATTCGATCCGGATATCGGCATTGAAGAGGATTTAACGCGGCGCGATTTTACGATTAATGCCATGGCCCTGTCGCTCGATAATCACGAGCTGATTGACCCGCTGGGCGGACGGGTCGATCTGGAAAACCGGCAGATCCGTATGGTTTCAAACAGAGCTTTTCCCGAAGATCCCTTAAGGATGCTTCGGGCTATACAGTTTGCGGCCCGGTACGAGTTCGATATAGAGCCAAAAACACTGGCCGGAATAAAGGACAATGTAGCGTTGATAACCACCGTTACACCCGAACGAATCGCCGATGAACTCGTCAAGCTTCTGGTGTTGGCCTCGGAGCCATCGCGGGGCTTAAGGTTGATGCGGGAAACCGGGCTTTTAAAGGAAATCCTGCCCGAACTGGAGGAAACTGTTGGAGTCGAACAACCGGGTGGATATCATAAGTATGATGTTTTCGAGCACTCGATTCGCTCCGCCGACGCCGCCCCGCAGAACCTTCTCGTTCGCCTGGCGGCGTTGTTGCATGATGTCACCAAGCCACAGGCCAAGAGACTGACTGATGACGGCGCGACTTTCTACGGTCACGAAAAAACCGGGTCAAAGGTTGCCGCAAGGATTTTAAAACGCTTGCGCTACTCATCGGAGTTGACCGGGAAAGTGTCGACGCTGGTTGATCGTCATATGTTTACCACTCAGGTTACGGATAAAGGTATGCGGCGGCTGATCCGCCGGGTGGGGACGGAATTGATATTTGACCTGCTTGATTTGCGCCGGGCTGATGTCGAAGCACAGGGGATGGGCGGCTCTACCGATGATGTTGACGAATTTGAACGGCGTATACGCGATGAAATTGATAAAAAACCCCCGTTCGGGATAAATGACCTGGCCATTAATGGTGACGATATAATGAAAAGCTTCGAGATTCCCCAGTCACCGGTGGTTGGTGAGGTCCTCAATTACCTTATGGAAAAAGTACTGGATGAACCGAAAGACAATCTCCGGGAAAAACTGATTGAGTTTGCCCGGTCGTTTCTGGCAAACAGGAAAAATTTATAGAACAGTAGTTAAATGAAAATTAATTATAAATGTCTGGAGAAGGCTGGATGAAGATTCACGAATATCAAGCCAAGGAAATCTTTGCCGCAGGCGGTATCCCGATCCCCAAAGGGGCGGCCGCGTCTAATGTCGCCGAGGCGGTGGCATTAGCAGAATCGTATGGCCGACCTGTTATGGTCAAGTCGCAAGTGCATGTTGGCGGTCGCGGCAAGGCCGGCGGTATTCAATATGCCGAAAATGTCGAAGCGGTCCGTGTCTGGACGCAGAAAATTCTCGGTATGGAGATAAAAGGACTTAAAGTCAACAAGGTTCTTATCACCGAAGCGGCCGACATTGTTTCCGAATCGTATGTTGGTATTATTATCGACCGTGCCTCCAAGGCTCCGGTTATCATGGTTTCCCCGGCGGGCGGTGTCGATATTGAAGAAGTCGCGGCCAGTACGCCGGAGAAGATTCATAAGCTGGCCGTCGATCCCGTGATGGGTCTTCGGGCGTACCAGGCCCGTGATCTGGCCGGCAAGCTTTACACCGATATCAAGCTTATTCGCCAGGCGGCGGATATAATCATGAAGCTGTATGATATCTACTGGAAAATCGATGCGTCAATGGTGGAGATCAACCCGCTTATAAACACGCCGGATGGTAAGGTGGTGGCGCTGGACGCTAAAAACAATATCGAAGACAACGGTCTCTTCCGTCAGAAGGATATTGCCGCCATGCGCGATCTTGATGCGGAAGATCCGGCCGAGATGGAAGCCCGTGACGGCGACCTGTCATTTGTCAGCCTTGATGGTAATATTGGCTGTATGGTCAATGGCGCCGGGCTGGCCATGGCCACGATGGACCTGGTTAAACATTACGGTGGCGATCCGGCCAATTTCCTGGATATCGGCGGCTCTTCCAATCCGCAAAAGGTTCTGACGGCCATGAGCATAATCCTGCGCAATTCCAATGTTCGCGCCATCCTGATTA
The DNA here is from genome assembly GCA_030642025.1 of Candidatus Zixiibacteriota bacterium. GTDB lineage: Bacteria > Zixibacteria > MSB-5A5 > GN15 > PGXB01 > DAOWOO01. Next base: position 11,532 of record DAOWOO010000011.1, read on the forward strand.
ATATCTTCGGCGGGATTACCCGGTGCGACGATGTCGCCAACGGCATTGTGATGGCTTATGAAGAGTTGAGACCGGAAATACCGATTGTGGTTCGACTGACCGGCACCAACGAAGCGCAAGCTCGAAAGATATTGAAAAAGATTAATCTTAAATCGGCCGATACGCTTGACGATGTCGTGAAAAAAACAATCGAACTGGCCGAACTTGACACCGTTACCGCCGGGAGGACTGTATGAGTATCCTTATAAACAAACGGACAAAAGTGATTGTGCAGGGGATTACCGGGCGTGACGGTTCCTTCCACGCCGAGCAGATGAAAAAATATGGCACCAATGTGGTCGGCGGTGTTACCCCGGGTAAAGGCGGAACTAAAGTCCATGGTATTCCCGTATTCAATTCCATGGCCGAAGCGGTTGCCAAAACGAAAGCCAATACTTCGGTTATTTATGTTCCGCCGCCATTTGCGATTGATGCGGTTTATGAAGCGGTCGATGCCGGTATCAGATTGGTTGTCTGTATAACCGAAGGCGTACCCGCCAATGATATGCTTAAAGCGTATAAATATGTAAAGGATAACGGCGCCCGGATGATCGGCCCGAATTGCCCGGGACTCATATCGAGCGGCGAATCCAAAGTTGGCATTATGCCCGGCAACATTGTGAAAAAGGGCCCGGTCGGGGTGGTTTCGCGTTCAGGAACGCTTACTTATGAGGCCATATGGGCGTTGACCAGCGCCAATATTGGCCAGACAACCTGTCTCGGAATCGGTGGCGACCAGATTATCGGGACCAATTTTATTGATGTTCTGGAAATGTTTGAAGCCGACAAATCTACCCGGGGGGTGGTCATGATCGGCGAGATCGGGGGCTCTGATGAGGAGGAAGCTGCCAGGTTCATCAAGAAGAAAATGACCAAACCGGTGGTCGGATTTATAGCCGGTCGCCAGGCTCCTCCGGGCAAAAGAATGGGACATGCGGGCGCCATTATATCGGGCGGCTCCGGCACCGCCGAGGAAAAGATCAAGGCGCTTAACGCCGCCGGCATTCCTGTGGCTGCATCCCCGACCGAAATTCCTGCCCTGATAAAGGAGTTGATGGACAAAAGGAAAAAGGATGGGGCCAAAAAGAAGGTAAAGAAGGCTTCAAAGGCAAAAACGGCTAAAACTGATAAAAAGGCCAAAACAACCGCCAGGTCAAAGGCCAAAGCCAAAAATAGGCCGGTGAAAAAGACCGCGCTCAAAGTCAAAAAGGCGGCGGCCAGAACGAAAAAAACCACGACCGGAAAGAAAAAATAAATTTATCATAGGTGTACACTGCACATCGAAGGAGTAATGAGAATGGCTGACACAGATCCGAAACCGGGTGTTTCGGA
>DAOWOO010000290.1 GCA_030642025.1 Candidatus Zixiibacteriota bacterium
GCCGCGACGGTATTAAAAGAGTCCGGAATATGTTTTCCGGGAAACCGGCCTCGCGGAAAACCTCTTCAATGGCCAGCGCCGACCCGGGGACATTCGAGGCATGTTTCAGCACTCCTCCGTTCCCGGCCATCAACGCCGGAGCGGCAAACCGGAACACTTGCCAGAACGGGAAATTCCACGGCATCACCGCCAGAACAACGCCCAACGGCTGAAAGGCAACAAAGCTTTTTGAAGCGTCGCTTTCGATTATTTCATCGGCGAGGAATCTTTCGGCATGATCGGCGTAAAATTCGCATACCCAAGCGCATTTTTCAACCTCGGCGCGCGATTCGACAATGGTTTTGCCCATTTCCAGAGTCATGGTTCGGGCGTACGAGTCAATATTTTTCCGCAGAATGGTGGCGGCTTTATGCATCAGTTTACTTCGATAGGCAAAATCGGTCTCTCGCCATTTCAGGAACTCATTATCTGTCTTCGCAATTATATCGGTGACCTCGTCGGGCGAATGTTCCCGATACTCCTTTATCAGTTCATCGGTGGCCGGGTTTATAGCTTTCATATTTCCCTCGCTGTATTGACGGGTCGGTTACGTCCATTTTTGTTTTTTCCCGGTTTCCTGAGCATCCGATAAATATTCCGCCGAATTGAATAGATAAGCACTGAATATTCAAACAATGATTTGATTAAAACCGTTTTGCTTTTAATTGCCTTGATCATCAGATAGTCCATTGTTTTCACCATCAAGTTCGGCCAGTACCCTGAGCACTTCCTCCGATAGCAGACGATACCCGCCCTCATTGGGATCAATGGCGGCGGTAGATAGAGAATCCGGAAGATATCCCGTGTCATCGGACAGAATCCGGTTGAAATCAGCCATCATGATTCCGTTATCAAAACAGTAATTGCGAATCCACTCATTGTATGACGCGATACTGTCGGTTAATTTGTATGATCCGAAATTTGCACTATCGGAACGAATCGGTATAACCGTGGTTAAAATTGGCTGAATATCGTGATACCGGGCCAACTCGGACATGCTGATAAGGTAGTCCTTTAATTCGTAAATAGTGCTCTCCGGGCGGAAATTATATGAGCTGATCTCGATTAAGACCGCCCGCGGCTTAAGATCGACAACATCGGGACGGAACCGAAGCAGAAACCCGGCCGCTCTCTGTCCCGCAACTCCCCGGTTGATCGTTTCCCGACCGCTGAAATACTTCTCAAGATTCCATCTTTCAATAACCTGCGAACCGAAAAAAACAATCCGGTTATCGACTATGGTATCCGAAACAAGGGCGGCGTTCTGATCGGCGTATTCATCACGCTCTGAAAACTCATCAACGACTTGAATATACTTATCCAGAAAATGGTTAATATGGCTCCGGTATTCCAGCGCCTTAATTGCCACATAGAATATTGCCAGATTCCCTGCCAGCGAAAGTAATAGAATGATCTTGACTTTTCTGCTCATAACTTCCAATGCCAAATGTCGGTTCCAAAACCAATCTTATAAATGGCAGACAGGGATGCAATAAAGAAAGCGGTTTTAGAAAAATATTTTGCCGGTAAAGTGATAAAATCATTTTGATAAACCGCATACAGATGTTATGTTTGCCGTTTAAGTCGCTAAGACATAGTGAATTAACAGGATAAGGACATCAAGATGTTTTCCGGCGCCGGAGAAATATTCGCACTGGCCTCGGCTGTTACCTGGGCGTTGGCCGTAATACTTTTCAAAAAAAGCGGTGAAACGGTACACCCGATAGCCCTGAATATCCTTAAAAATTTACTGGCGGCGGCGCTTATTTTCCCAACCATGTGGATAGTCGGCGAAACTTTTTTCCGGGATGTACCGCACCGTGATTACCTGATCGTGTTTGTCTCCGGCGCCCTCGGGATTGGCATTGCCGACACTCTCTTTTTTATGAGCCTGAACCGTCTCGGGGCGGGCCTGTCGGCAATAGTCTCCTGTCTTTACTCTCCCCTCATAATCATATTGTCGATTATCTGGCTGGATGAAAGTCTGAAATTCCTGCAGATTATCGGTGTTATCATGATTATCTCGGCAGTCCTGACAGCGGTCAGCCGCAAGGGAGCCGGTTCAATATCAAGGAAAAATCTGGTAAGTGGTATTATATTGGGCATTACGGCAGTAGCTTCGACAGCTATCGGTATAGTAATGGTCAAACCTCTTCTGGACGGTTCCCCGCTGCTCTGGGTAACCGAATTGAGACTTATTGCCGGTATTTTAATTCTGATTCCGATTATACTATTGCACCCCCGGCGCCGTGAAATAACCACCTCAGCATATCAGGCTAAAGGGTGGAAATATACTCTCTCGGGTGCATTCGTGGGAACATACCTGGCTTTGATTCTCTGGCTGGCGGGAATGAAATATGCCCCCGTATCGATTGCGTCGGCATTGAATCAAACCGGTAATATATTCATATTCACATTTGCCGCTTTAATATTAAAGGAACGTGTCAATCTTCGTAAGACCATTGCCATAATAGCCGGCGTTGTCGGAGCTATAATCGTCGTAACAGGATAACCGGCATTCCTGCCGGGCGGTTGACATTGCCCGAAAATGACTTATGTTTATTGATTATGACCAACCCATTAAGCTCGGAGAATCTGTTTTGAACCCAAAATCAAGAACCATGATTGTCTTTATACTATTGTCTTTGGCCATTTCGGTTGCCGCCTATGCCGATGAAATACGCTATGCCCGTTATCCCGCTTTATCACCCGACGGACGAACAATAGCGTTTACATACATGGGCGACATCTGGACAGTGCCGTCATCGGGCGGTGAGGCAGAACGCCTGACGGTTCATGATGCCGAGGATATCGAACCCCATTTCTCGCCTGACGGGACAAAAATCCTTTTCTCGTCGCGGCGTTTCAACAACTGGGATCTTTTCATTATTCCTGTCAGGGGGGGATATCCCCGGCAATTGACAGTATCATCGGCCTGGGATATCGGTACCGGCTGGTTTGCCGGTGGTGATTCGGTTCTGTTTACATCAGGCCGCGAAGGCTGGCGAGACATTTTCAAAATGTCCGTCACCGGCGGGGCGCCGATTAAATTGACCGGCTATATCCGTGAGCAGGAGGGACAGGGAAGGATGTCGTCCGATGGTAAATATCTCCTGTTTTCCCATGGTTCCGGGTTAGGCCGCTGGTGGCGGCGCGATTTGAAGGGGGGACGCAACTCAGACATCTTCCTGCTGGATAGGACCGCCGATGAATTCATATCGCGCCGGCTGACTGATTTCGCTGAAGGAC
>DAOWOO010000279.1 GCA_030642025.1 Candidatus Zixiibacteriota bacterium
GTCGGCTCTGTGGCTTCAGGCGGCGGCTATGATTATTATGGCGGTGATTTTACTGGCTATCGCCTCCAGACGTTTCAACCTGAAGATTGGTTAGGACGATGTTACGCTCGATCATGGCTCTTATCAGGAAAGAATTCACGCAGGTTTTACGGGACCGAATCATGCTTGGGATGATCTTCGTCATGCCGATAATACAATTGTTCGTACTGGGGTATGCTATCTCCACTGATGTAAAGATGATCAGTACGGCGGTCTATGATTATGATAATTCCGGCCATTCGCGCGATTATCTCCAGTCACTATCGGCGGGTGGCTACTTCGATATCCAGTCAGGCGAGTGGCCTTTATTGCACGCCGACGAGGCCTTCAAGAACAATACTCATAGCGCCGTGCTGATTATTCCCGGGGATTTCTCGGAGAAACTGTCCACCGCCGAACCGGTGACAGTCGGGCTGATGCTGGATGGTTCCAACGCCAACACGGCCTCGATTACGCTCGGTTATGCCAGTGTGATCTCCAGCCGATTCAATGAGTGCGTGCTCGGATTTAAAGCGCCGATCTCGCTTCGACAGCGACGTCTATATAACCCCGAAGGTGAATCGGTCTATTTTGTAGTTCCGGGTACCGTAGCCGTACTATTGACCATGTTTACTGTTTTGCTGACCTCAATGGCTATCGTGCGCGAGCGCGAGGTCGGCACGCTGGAGCAGTTGATGGTTACCCCGATATCAATCCCGGCCTTGATCCTCGGCAAGACCATACCGTTTGCTGTCCTTGGATATATTGAAATGTCGGTGGCGCTGGCGGTCGGGGTTTTCTGGTTCAAAATACCGTTTGCCGGATCGTGGACGCTTCTTTACGGGTTGTCGTTCATTTATCTGTTTACATCACTCGGGGTGGGGATGTTTATATCGACCGTTACCAAAACCCAGCAGCAGGCGATGTTTTTTGCATGGTTTTTCTCAATATTCACTATCCTGACCTCCGGCTTTTTCATTCCAATTGCCAACATGCCGACCGTGGTGCAATACCTGACATATATGAATCCACTTCGCTATTTCATGATAATCGTGCGCGGCATAATGATGAAAGGGGCCACGTTCGATATACTTTACCCTGAAATTCTGGCCATGATAATTTTCGGAATTGTCGTCTTCGCTTTCGCTTGGCTGCGCTTTTCCAAACGCGTGGCTTAGCTGTCGCATTTTTATGATATGCTCAACTCAATCTTGCATGTTAACATGGAATCAGAGATTGAGAATGCCCGTTTGAAGAAGCTGGTTGCCGAGCAGGCACTGGATATTTCAATCCTTAAAGAAGCCGCCTCGGGAAACTTCTGAGCCCGGCCCGGCGTCGTCAGGTAGTTGACCGGGTTCTCGGTCAGGCGAGATCAACCCAGCGACAGTGTCACCGGAATCGAAACGCTGTATGAATTGAATAATTGGAGCAGGGAACAGTAAGGATGGCCCTGGGCCGCATTCATTTCTCAATCCTGTCACCGTGTACCTCTTCGTTTCCAAGTCTCAGGATGCAGCCGGTAACCTGGCCGGTTGAATCGGTGATAAATTTCAGTTCGAAATCTGCTTCGGTATGATGGAATTCAGTTTCGGAACCGGGGGTCAGTTCCACCTGACCCCCGCCGGTATCGGCCAGGAGATTATTACCCCCCACATATGATATAATCATGGAAAATCCGCTCGATGTATCATCATCCAGACTGGAATGCAGTAGATACTCACCGGTATAGCCAGTCAGAGTTTCGGGGGAGAGATGGGTGATGGTTCTATTGATGATAATCTCATCAGCTTTCCATTCCGGCAATTTCGGCGCCGGATAGATTTTCCCTTCATTGCGGTAAACTAGGGCAACAACTTTCCCGGTGTTATTGCGGATAAAGGTTATGGTAGCGGTATTGTCCTGGTCAAAGAAATATGTTTCATTTCCTTCAGGAAGTAGTTTCTGACGAGGTTGCGCCAGAAGATTGGTATATAAACTGCTATCCCGATAATGAACTAAACGGAGCACATCTTCACGGGCGCGATATACACCTCCATATTCCGCATAATTATCGTGGTTTGTAATAACCGGTGTCTTTTTTATCGGGAAATCATAAGGCTGACCGAATAGGATAGCTGCCAGCCCTCGGGATATTTTGCCGACCGGCGCGAAATCATCGTTACTGAAAACGATTACACAAATTCTGTCATCGTACCATCGGTCGAGGATGCAATTGAAACCGTCCAGAAAGCCCTCGTGGTACATATGTCTCCGTCCAAAAAGCGTATCCACGAAACAGCCGTAACCATAGTTGCCGAGATTGGGAGATAACATCTTATCTATCGAGCCGTAGCTGAGTATCTTGTTGGAGTACAGCGCCTTGTCCCAGCGGAGAATATCCTCGGCGGTGGAATAGAGTGCCCCGGCGGTATGCAGTATCGAAAAATGCACCGAGAGAGCATCGACCGTGACGCCATCCTGCTCGGTGTAGCCGTCGGCACGGTCCGGCAGTCCGGCCTCCCTTCGAGCATAACCGGAGTTATCCATCTTCAGCGGTTTCAGAATCTCATGGTGCAGAAATGCCTCGAATGACTGGCCGGAGACTTTTTCGATGATGGCTCCGAGTATGATATACCCGGAATTGCTGTATTTGAAATCGGTACCCGGTTCAAATTCCAGCGGTCTATCTTTAAATAATCTGATAAGCTCATCGAACTCAATACCAATGGTCCTGCGCAGGACGATTTCAAGGTTATCGGTGTAATTGGGAATGCCGGATGTGTGTGTGAGAAGATGATGAATAGTTATCTTGTCGCCTGTTTCAGCCGGGTAATCGGGCAGGTAGCGGGTTATTGGGGCATTCAGCGAAAGCAGGCCCCTTTCCCGCAGAATTAGAATTGCGGCGGCGGTGAATTGCTTGGTGATGGAACCGATGAAAAATTTCGACCGGGGGGTATTGGGGATACCCATTATCTCGTTAGCCATCCCATACCCTTTACTCAGAATTGGTTTGCCGCCCCAGGCAACAATAACCGTCCCTCTAAAATCCCACAACTCATGTGCGGCCTGAAGATAATTATCGAGAGCCTTATAACGGTATCGGCATCCGGCGGTGAACTGGATTGACGCTGCCAGAACAAACAGCAGCAGAACAGTACGGGACCGTCTAAATTTCATCATTTTTTGAAGCATATACTTTTTACAACGCCAATTATCGCATGTATCTGTAATATCATCAGTTTATTGTCTTTTGGCAATAATTGTATTCAATCATCATGTATCTGCATAATATTGATGAGCTAACAGCTTTCTAAAACAGGCCTAATATTTTTTTAACATTCGGACACCTTAATGGCCGAATCAGTTAAACAAC
>DAOWOO010000458.1 GCA_030642025.1 Candidatus Zixiibacteriota bacterium
CAAACGCCCGGCCATTGAGGACGGCTCCCTTCCGCCGACTCTTGATTTTTTTGAAATAACGGATTCGATGCAAACTGTTCTGTGGTCATATCGTCGTCCCGGCTTAATCGGTGAATCTGTCGCCGGGAAAATTCGGCAGGCCGATACGAGCGGGTACATTGAATCGGTCGAGTATGATCGCCTGGGGCCTCATGGAGCTGTCGGCTTCTATATTCCGATCGACAGTTCTCTGGCCGTATATGCCGGAATGTATCTCGATAAGACATTCAGCCAAACCGCCGCTGAGATTGCCTCGGCCGAAACCTTCCTGGTATTTTCAGGTGATGATGCTCCCGCAGGAATTGATATTGAATCAATGAACAGTGAATTATTATATGAATCGGCCGGCGAGTTTTACGGCCTTCTGGCCGGAGGGAAACCGGCCGGTTTTTATCTGGTGGCGAAATTCGCAGGCGGAGCGGAAAAACCGGTTTACCAATCGCTTCTGCAAATAACCGGCCTCGTCGCCGGCATAGCCGTTGTCATTGCCATACTCATTGGGATATACATCACCGGGAAGGCCAGGCGGGAGATTGATAACCTGGTCGCGGCAACATCGCGGGTGGCCTCGGGAGATTTCAATACCCCTGTCATGGCCTATGAAGAAGGTGAGTTCTCGCAACTGGCCGATTCTTTCAGTACCATGACGTCAAATTTAAGGGAGGCGCAAAAGCGGCTGGCCACCAGTGAGAAGATTGCGGCATGGCAGGTGATGGGCAGGAAAGTCGCCCATGAGATTAAAAACCCCCTCACTCCGATAGAAATCAGTGTCGATGATTTGCGAGCATCGTACCGTGAGAATCACCCCGATTTTGATAAAATACTCACCGAAACGACATCCATAATAAAAGCCGAAGTTCACCGTATGAAAACCCTTCTTGACCGGTTTTCATCATTCGCCAAAATGAGCGAACCGAATATCAGAACAATCAGCACAGCCGATATTCTGGAAAAAATAAAATCGATTTACCGCCGTGAAATCGAAACCGGAAGACTGACAATCGCCGACCGGGTCGATAGTAAAATAAGTATTGACCCGGATCAGATACATCAACTCCTGATAAACCTTGTAAAAAACGGGTTGGAAGCATCCGATAGTGCAGCCGTGGCACTGGTCATATCGGCAAATAATGACAAAATTATCATTGCGGTCGAAGATACCGGGCCGGGATTTGATAAAAAAATACTTAATCATCCGTTTGAGCCATATGTTTCGACCAAGAAAGACGGTTCCGGGCTTGGCCTGGTAATATGTCAGCGGATAGTGCATGATCATGGCGGAATGATCGAACTTTTCAACCGCAAGGAAGGAGGCGCGGGAGTGACGATCCTTCTCCCCCGCGGCGATGGCTAAGATACTTGTCATAGACGACGAAGAAAATATCCGCAATTCACTCAAATCGGCGCTGGATCGGCGGAATCATGAAACGGTGACGGCCGCTACGCTCAAAGAGGGTGAAGGTTTCTGGACGGCGAGTTTTGATATTATCTTTCTTGATATTATGCTCCCCGACGGCAACGGCCTTGACCTGCTGAAAAGGATTATTAAAAAGAATCCGAATCAGGCCGTCGTGATGATCTCCGGTCATGCCGACATTGAAATGGCTATCGAGG